>NZ_JBQCIT010000001.1:0-89229 GCF_051953455.1 Parafilimonas sp.
TTCGCTGCCTGCAGTTAATAAAGCAACTATAACACCTGCCAATGCTCCGCCGGCAACCAGGCCTGTTGCAAATAAATTGCCTTTACCCAAATCATCCTCAGCTTCAACTTCTCCTTTGCGTTTTTTACGCCAGTCAACAAAACCGCGGATAGCGCCGCCGCAGAATATAGGCAATGTGGTGCTTAACGGAAGATAAACACCGATGGCAAAGCTTAAAGAATTTACACCGCATAGTTCCATTACAACAGCCAGTGCAACGCCCACAAATACAAACTGCCAGTCGAGATTAAAGGATAAAATGCCTTTTATCAATGTAGCCATTAATGTGGCCTGCGGGCCGGGAAATTTATCGGTGCCAATGGCATGTGAATAACCCTGCGCCACCATATCGGCAGTGGGTTTATCAAGTACTTTTATGGTAAGGCCAATCACAAGCGAAGAAACAATGGCGCCGATAAATAAAGCTATCTGCTGGTTGCGGGGCGTTGCGCCCACCAGGAAACCTGTTTTTAAATCCTGCGAGGTGGCGCCTGCATTTGCTGCGGCAATGCATATCATGCCGCCAACTACAAGCACCATAGGCTCATATGTTTTGCCGCTCCAGCCAATGCTGATAAATACGAGGCAGGTGCTCATTACAGTGGCTATTGTCATGCCGCTTACCGGGTTATTGGTTGTGCCGATGAGGCCAACGATGCGTGATGAAACCGTAACGAAAAAAGCACCGAATATTACTACCAAAACACCCAGCAATAGTTTGCTGCCAATTGAATCGCCGGGTATCATAGGGATGAAAGCGATCAATGCAATCAATGCAAGGCTTCCAAATAAAACTACTTTTAAACTAAGGTCTTTTTCTGTGCGCAGTTGCGTACCGCCTTCTTTATTGGTTTTAATAGAGCCAATACTTTCCCTGAATGAAGCGATAATCGTCGGGATGGTTTTTAATAATGTAATAAAACCGCCTGCCGCCACGGCTCCGGCGCCCACCTGCCGCACATAAGCGCGGTAAATAGCATCGGCAGTGTCATCGAATAAGTGTGTAACGGGATTCCAGCCGCCGGGGCCGCCAGCCGTTTGCACATCTTTCAAATAACCAAGCTTTACCAGTTGGTCAGCAATAACAGTCTGGTCATGTATTAACGTAGCCAGCAAGGGATGAAATACCAGCCAGCTTAATACGCTACCGGCTACCAGCGTGCCAGAAATGCGTGTACCTATAATGTAGCCAACACCCAGGTATTCCGGTGTTATTTCGCCGCTCACTTTTGCGGCGGGAAAATATTTATTGCTGAGTTTGGTTATATAATCGGGCGTTTCTGCAATAATGTGCAATACCTTTTGCAGGATGGCATACACCATTGCAACGCCTAAACCAACAAATGCTGTTCTTGCTATGTCGCCGCCTTTTTCGCCGGCTTTTAAAACGGATGCGCAGGCTGTTCCTTCGGGGTAAGGTAAGGTGGCATGTTCCTTTACAATTAAGGAGCGGCGCAGGGGGATCATCATTAATGTGCCAAGCAATCCGCCAAATATGGCGAGTATCAGAATGGTTATATAATTGAAAAAATTTGCCCCCACACTTTGCCCGTTTACCATCGATAAAAATAAAAATCCGGGCAGCGTAAATGCCACACCGCTGGCTATGCTTTCACTGGCAGAGCCTGTAGTTTGAATGATATTATTTTCAAGGATGGTTGTCTTCAATAATTTTCTGCCGATAGTAATTGCGATAACGGCGATTGGAATGGAGGCGCTTACGGTTAAACCTGCTTTTAATGCAAGGTAAACGTTTGCCGCGCCAAACAAACAACCCATGATGCAACCCATAACAATTGCTTTTACGGAGAATTCTTTCATGTTTGTTTGCGGCGAAACAAATGGCTTGAATGAAGTTGGTTCGGACATGATAGTTTAATTAAAGTAATAGGATAAAAGCAATGACAGGAACATTGTTCAATTTATATAATAAAAAACATTTCAGAAATTTATTGCCGGCTTACTGTATGCCGTGCATCATCTTTTGCAGTTTTTTTGAAAGTAAAAGAAGGATAATGCCGGCTGCGCCACCCATGAAAACAAAGAGTAAAAAGAAGTCGTACAGATTGCTTATCTCATAACCCAGGAAGTGCGTGGTTTTACCACCTTCAGGATACAGGCTGCTTAACACGCCGGCTAATTTATTGCCGCCTGCATTGCCTGTAAACCATACAGCCATGAGCAGCGATGCAAACCTTAGCGGCGATAATTTATTGAATAAGGAAAGGCCAATGGGCGAGAGGCATAATTCGCCAAGGGTATGCAGCAGATATAAACCTGTTAACCATATCATGCTTACCTGTTTGGTGGCAGCATCTTTTACGCCGTAAGCAATCCATAAAAAACCTAAAGCCAACAAAAGTAAACCTATGCCCATTTTGGTAGGTGTGGCCGGTTGTTTCTTGCCCAATTTTAACCATAGCCATGCCAGTATGGGTGCAAAAATGATGATGAATGCAGAATTGAACGACTGGAAATAACTGGGCGGCATTACATAATCGCCCCACAGGTGCCGGTTGGTTTGCTGGTCTCCAAAAACGGCTAATGAAGCGCCGGTTTGTTCATAAGCGCCCCAGAAGAAAACAACAAAAAATGCAATGATCACCATTACCCAAATTCTTTGCTGCTCTTCTTTGGTAAGATTTTTATCTGAAAAAATAAGAATGATGATAAACAGGAAGCTGCCGCCCAAAAGATAAAACAGGTAATTTGTTTGCGTATCCAGGTAAAGCGCACCAATGGAAATAGCGGCAAATACAAGCATGATGATCACCGTGAAAACAGGGTTCAGCCATATTGGTGATGGCGGTTTTACATGGCTTGAAGCTTCTTTGTTTAATGTATCAACCATCAGGTCATCTGGTTTAAGGCCCAATATTTTTCCTTCCGGATCGCGCACCAGTTTATTGTGATATATTCTTTGTATAATAAGACTGATAATCATGCCTACACCGGCCACAAGAAACGCCCATTTAAAATCTGCAGGGCTGCCCGTATTGCCCACCGTGCCGCAAGCTATCGGGCCTATAAATGCGCCCAGGTTTATACCCATATAAAAAATAGTGTAAGCTGGGTCAACACGCAGGTCACCTTTTGGATAAAGCTGCCCTACAAGCGTAGAAATATTGGGTTTGAAAAAACCGTTGCCAGCAATCATTAAACCAAGGCCGGAGAAGAAAAGCACATTCGATAAACCGGGTGAAGTATTATAAATAGTACCGCAGATAAATAAAATCAATTCACCAATAACCATTACGATGCCGCCAACAAATATAGACCGTTTGTTACCCCAGAACCGGTCAGCAAAATATCCTCCCACCAACGGTGTGAGGTATAATAAACTTATATAGCTGCCATATAAATTAGACGCAAAATCAAGCTTGAATAAAAGGGCCTGCGTCATAAAATAAATGAGTATGGCGCGCATGCCGTAATAGTTAAACCGTTCCCACATTTCAATGGCAAACAATACATATAAACCTTTGGGATGTTTTTTGCGTGCAGATTGTTCAGCAGCTACCTTTGCATCTTCGTTAATATTCATTAAAGCTTGTTTACTGGAAAAATAATTAGTTGGCAGCCCAAAATAAGCAGTTTTTACAATTAACAAAATCTAATTCAGAAAGCATAAAACTTTTACTTTCGCCGCCTAATTATGTTTTCATGAATATTTTGTTGTTGGGAAGCGGTGGCCGTGAACATGCACTGGCGTGGAAAATGGCGCAAAGCAAACATTGTTCAAACTTATTTATTGCGCCGGGCAATGCCGGTACAGCGCAATGCGGAAAAAATGTAAACATCGGTGTAAATGATTTTGAAGCCATCAAAAAATTTGCTGTTGGCAATAATGTTGAAATGATTGTTGTGGGGCCAGAAGACCCGCTGGTAAACGGCGTGTATGATGCGCTACAGGAAGACCAATCCACCAAACATATAATTGTTATCGGCCCTTCTGCAAATGGCGCACAACTGGAAGGCAGCAAAGCATTCTCTAAAAAATTCATGCAGCGCCATAATATTCCAACGGCTGCATATGCGGAGTTTACAAAAGATAATTTTGAAGAAGGCAAAAAATATATTCATCAGCACAGTTTGCCGGTTGTATTAAAGGCCGATGGATTAGCCGCAGGCAAAGGCGTTGTAATTGCACAAACAACAGCAGATGCATTGAGGGCTTTTGAAGAAATGATAATCAATCAGCAGTTTGGCGAAGCATCCAGCAAAGTGGTGATTGAACAGTTTTTAGATGGCATTGAACTGAGCGTTTTTGTACTAACTAACGGTAAAGATTATAAGATCATCGGCCATGCAAAAGATTATAAACGTATTGGTGCAGGCGACACAGGATTGAACACCGGCGGCATGGGTTGCGTGAGCCCTTTGCCATTTTTAACCGCTGAATTTTTGCAGCAGATTGAAACAAAGATCATTCAGCCAACTATAAAGGGTTTGCAAACAGAAAATATTATTTACAATGGCTTTGTATTTTTTGGTTTGATTAAAGTGGGCAATGAACCTTTTGTTATAGAATATAATTGCCGCATGGGCGATCCGGAAACGGAAGTAGTAATGCCGCGTTTGAAAAACGACATTGTAGAATTATTTTTATCCGTACATAATAATACTTTAAAAGATACAGTTATTTCGTTCGATGAACGCGCCTGCGCAACTGTGGTTGCGGTAAGCGGCGGTTACCCGGGCGATTATGAAAAAGGTAAGCTGATAAGTTTGCCGGTTGATAGTTTGCAAAGTAAAAGCTTCATTTTTCATGCGGGGACAAAGCTGAATGATAAGGGTGAAATTATAACAAATGGCGGAAGGGTTTTAGCGGTTACATCATTTGGCTCAAATATTGCTAATGCAGTGCAACTTTCAAAAAATGCTTTAAGCAATATAGATTTTGAAGGGATGTATTTCAGAAGCGATATTGGATATGAATTTAAGCCGTAAGTTATTAGTCCTGAAACGTGAAAACTTCAAAGGTTTTCCTGTATTGAAACAAGTTGAAAACTTAAGGTTTAAAGTAATAATAGCAATTTCAAAATTGAACGCTCTTAGATTCACATTTGACGATTCACGCTTTACGAAAACCATTTTACATATCAATAATTGTCTTCCTCACCAAAAAAAGTTTGGAACTAAAAAAATAATGTTTGTGTATATTAACAAAAACCCTTGAAATAGAAATATCCGTGCTTTGTAAATTCGAATTATATCCTGCACCTTTGCGGCTTATTTAATAATAACATTTGTAACTAATTATATAATGGGACTTTTTAATTTTTTCACACAGGAAATTGCGATTGACCTGGGCACCGCAAACACCCTGATTATACATAATGATGAAGTGGTGGTAAATGAGCCATCCATTGTTGCCTTAAACAGGAATAATCCAAAGGAGGTGCTGGCCGTGGGAAAACGTGCGCTGATGATGCACGAAAAAACACATGAAAGCATCCGTACCGTACGCCCGTTGAAAGATGGCGTAATTGCCGATTTTAATGCTGCTGAATTAATGATAAAGGAAATGATCAAGATGATCTATCCTAAAAAACCGTTGATTGCGCCGAGATGGAGAATGGTGATCTGTATTCCTTCCAGCATAACAGAAGTTGAAAAACGTGCGGTTCGCGACAGCGCGGAACAGGCCGGTGCAACCGAAGTGTATCTGATTCATGAACCTATGAGCGCTGCTTTGGGTATTGGAATAGATGTGGAAGAACCGGTTGGTAATATGATCATTGATATAGGCGGTGGCACAACAGGCATTACCGTAATTGCGCTGGCCGGTATTGTTTGCGACCAGAGCATTCGTATTGCAGGCGATGAATTTACCGCTGACATTATGGAAGCCTTGCGTCGTTATCACAGTTTGCTTATTGGCGAGCGTACAGCAGAGCAAATAAAAATAACGATCGGCGCGGCTATGAAGGACCTGGATAACCCGCCGGAAGATATGCCGGTAAACGGCCGTGACCTCGTAACCGGTATTCCAAAGCAAATTATGGTGAGTTACCAGGAAGTGGCTGAAGCATTGGATAAATCCATCTTTAAAATAGAAGAAGCTATTTTAAAAGCGCTGGAAACCACGCCGCCTGAACTGGCTGCCGATATTTACCGCAGAGGGTTATATTTAACCGGCGGCGGCGCCTTGCTGCGTGGTTTGGATAAACGTTTAAGCCAGAAAATAAAATTACCTGTTCATATTGCTGAAGACCCGCTGATTAGTGTTGTGCGCGGAACAGGGCTGGCATTAAAAAATTACCAGCGTTATCCTTTTGTAATGAAATAATAAAGCCTTCCCAAACCCCTCCTGGAGAGGGGCTTTAAGAGAGCTTGCTCTTTTAAAAGTTATCATCTATTAGTGCTTTCAAAAAATAAAATAAGTTCTGCAAATGTTTTCTTTCATCTCCCCTTAGAGGAGGTAGGGAGGGGCTGTTATGCGTAACATAATTGCATTCATACGTCATTTTTTTAACCTGTTCCTGTTCCTTATTTTGATGGGGGGTTCACTGGCTGCCCTTATTAATTACAATCAAACTTACCAGGTTGCTTTTTCTAATGTTGCCAATGAAACCACAGGTAAAGTGGGCGCGCAGTATAATGCTATTGAATATTATTTCCGCCTTAAAAAAACCAATGAAGCGCTGGCTGCTGAAAATGCTGAGCTTAGGGGCATGCTGCAATCAAGTTTTGAAGCGCCTGATACCTCAAAAGTATTCCAGATAGATTCACTGCTGAAAGACACGCTGGGCCGCGTCAGGAAATTTGAATTCCTTCCTGCCAAAATTGTAAACAACGATATTTCAGAACAAAACAATTATATCACTTTATACCGTGGTGCCAAACAGGGCGCTCAGGTTGATATGGGCGTAACAGGCCCGCGTGGAATTGTGGGCAAGGTAATTATGGTAAGCGATAATTATTGCCGTGTAATGAGCCTGCTTAACCGCAATGCAAAAGTAAGTGCCATGACGAAGAAGGGTTTCTATACCGGTCTTGTTGACTGGGATGGCAAAGACCCCCGTTATGTAACCATGCATAACGTACCCAAGTCGGCTAAAGTAAAAGTAGGGGATAGCATTATCACCAGTAATTTGTCAGGCAGTTACCCGCCAGGCATAATGATTGGCACCGTAGCTGCTTTACAGGGCGACTCCGGCAGTGGCTTTTATGAATTGAAAGTGAAAACATCAACAGATTTTTATAATATTCAATATGCTTACCTGGTTAATAACATGATTTGGGCTGAACAAAAACAACTGGAAGCTAAAACGCCGAAAGATAAATGACGAACCTGCTGAAAAATATAATCCGTTTTGTATTGTTCATAGCTGTGCAGGTTTATGTGTTTAATAAAGTGCCGCCCGTACATGAGTTTGTAAAACCCTACATTTATTTTCTGTTTATTTTATGGCTGCCATTCAATACAGGCCGTGCGCCATTAATGCTGCTGGCATTTATATTCGGCTTAACGTACGATTATTTCAGCGGTACACCCGGCCTTCATGCAGCTCCCTGCGTTTTAATTGCTTATTTACGGCCGTTCTTATTAAACCTTTTAATACCACAGGAAACAACACAGTTAAGTTTTGCAGAGCCATCGGTTAAAAGCATGGGCTGGGGCTCTTATGCAACATATATCCTCATACTTACCTTCATGCATACAACATTGCTTGTGTTTCTTGAATGGATGGATTTTGGCGATTTCTTCTTCTTCATTGGTAAAGTAACAGCTACCACTGCACTCAGCCTTGTGCTCATTTTTATTGCAGAAATACTCTTTCCGCGCAAAGGAAAAGTAAGAACAAATGCCGCATGATAAATGCTTTCGCATTTATTATCTGTTTTTATGTTACCGGCAGCAGGAATGCTGTTAAGCACGGTTGCGTCGCACACCGCGGCTGTAATACTTTCCCAACAATATAATCGCTGGTCGTGAACGGTTATCTGTTAATATATGGCTGGCCGAAATGCATGGATTACTTATCTATCTGTGAGAAAAAGAATTACTTCATCACACATCAAAAACTTAAACCGTATAAATAAATAAGTTGCTCCTTCAGCCTGCATTACTTTACTTAGCTCAAAAAATTTACTTATGTTATTTCGCAGCCTGTTAACTGCATGTATACCGGTAACAATATTGCTTACTGCGTGCAATACTTCAACAAGCAAAAATGAAAATAAACCTGATCCGCTTGTAACCAATCGAGATACAACCGTTAATCCTGCACAGGATTTCTTTCATTATGCAGATGGAGGTTGGTTTAAAGCGCATCCTATTCCGTCAAGTGAGAAAAGCAATGGCATATTCAGAACCATACAGGATACAATTAACGACCAGGTAAGAAGAATATGCGAAGAAGCATCAAAAGCCAATGATGCAACCGGAAGCAATAAACAAAAGATAGGTGATTTTTTCGCCAGCGGGATGGATACGGTAACCATTGAAAAGGCAGGTATAACGCCACTGGAAAAAGAACTTACAGCTATAGATTCAATAAGCAGTGTAAATTCTGTTATAGCTGCAATAGCGCATTTGCATACAATAGGCGCTAACCCGCTTTTTTCTTTTTATATAACACAGGATGATAAGATAAGCGATAAATATGCCATACTGTTTGGGCAGGGCGGTATTGGCCTTGGTGTTCGCGATTATTATTTTGATAATGATGAGCGCACAAAAAATATTCGTGATGAATATGTAAAGCATATTCAAAAAATGCTGCGGCTTTCCGGTACTGACAGTTCAACTGCCGGTGCAGATGCATCGAATATCATGAAGCTTGAAACGGAGCTTGCCGCACATAGCCGCAAGCTTGCCGATTTGCGCGACCCGGAAAAGAACTATAACAAAATGCCCGTGGCACAGTTTAATAAATTAACGCCGGCTGTTAACTGGAATAATGTGCTGCCTTTATTAGGTATAAAAAATGGCGATACGGTTATTGTTGGCCAGCCTGAATTTTATACAGCCTTAAATAATACACTGAAAAAATTTTCACTCAATGACTGGAAGGCTTACATGCGCTGGAACCTTATTGATGCATACGCTTCTTATTTAAACAAAGCCATTGATGATGAAAACTTTTATTTCAATGCAACTATATTAAATGGTATTAAAGAGCGAAAGCCGCGCTGGAAAACGGTTGTAGAGAATACAAACGGCTATTTGGGTGAATTAATAGGCCAGGTATATGTAAAAGAATATTTGCCCGAAGGCACGAAAGATAAGCTGGTTGAAATAGGCAATAACATTCGTAATGTATTTGCAGATCATATTAAGAAGCTCGACTGGATGAGCGATTCCACCAAAACAAAGGCTTTGTATAAACTTTCAAAAATCGTAATGAAAGTAGGCTATCCTGATAAGTGGAAAGATATGAGCAAACTCACAATTGACCGCAGTTCGTATGCGCAAAACGTAATGCGTGTAAACCAATGGTTTTATAATTATATGATATCAAAATGGGGCAAACCTGTTGATCGTGGAGAGTGGACGATGATGCCACAAACTTATAATGCATATTATAACCCGAGTAATAATGAAATTGTGGTGCCTGCCTGCAATATTATTGTTCCCGGCTTTGAAGGCCGCCTGCCTGATGATGCGGTTTTATATGGTATAATTGGCGGCTCTACATTCGGGCATGAGATAACACATGGCTTTGACGACCAGGGCAGCCAGTATGATGATAAAGGCAATCTCAGAAATTGGTGGACGAAAGAAGACCGGGAAAAATTTCTTGCCAAAACAAAACTAATCGTTGAACAATTCAGCAACTATGTTATGCTTGACAGCCTGCATATAAATGGCGATGCTACGCAAGGCGAGAATATTGCTGATCTTGGTGGTGTTGTTATGGGATATGAAGCATTCAAAAAAACAAGTCAGTATAAGAATAATGAAGTGATTGCAGGATTAACGCCGGACCAGCGTTATTTCCTTGCTTATGGTTATGCATGGATGGTAAATGCGACGCCTGAATCTGTTGCAAGGCAAATACGTGTAGATGTGCATTCGCCTGCACAGTACCGTGTTAACGGGCCTTTGAGCAATATCCCGGAATTTTATAAAACGTTCAATGTAAAACCCGGTGATGCTATGTACAGGGCCGATAGTTTAAGGGTTGTTATCTGGTAAGTAAAAAGCGGGCTGAAATTTCGTGCAGCCATGTTTACAGGCTAAATGCTTTATCTGATGAAAATGGATTTTGCTTGCCACAACTGGTTTGAAATTTAGGCTGTATTACAGGAAGGCACTGAAAAATTCGTAGTTTTAAAACATGGAAGTAAAAGAGCCTGCAATTGCATATAACAAGCAAAAGGTTTCCATCGAGGATTATCTCGAAAGAGAAAATGCATCCCGTGAAAAGCATGAATATTATAAGGGGAAAATTTTTGCAATGAGTGGCGCGAAAGTGCCGCATGTAATGGTTTGCGATAATATTCTTGCTGCTTTAAAACAAAAGCTAAAAGGAAACCCCTGTAAACCTTTTGGCAGCGATCTGCGCATTCATATTGAAGCAAATACACTTTTTACCTATCCTGATATTTCAATTGTATGCGGGAATATTGTTACATTAAATAACGACAATTTTAATGTGCTGAACCCTTCTGCATTGATAGAAGTTTTATCAGACAGCACAAAGAATTACGACCGCGGAGATAAGTTTAAATTATGCCGTGATATACCTTCACTTCAGGAATATGTGCTCGTTGACTCTGAAAACATTGGCGTTGAAATATTCCGCCTGAATGCAGCACAGCACTGGGAACTGGAAGAATATAATAAAACATCCAAAGGCTTTGACATACGCGCTGTTGATATATTTCTGGAAATGGAAGATGTGTATGAAGGAGTGCGATTAATTTGATGTATACCGGCACTAAAGCAGGCTTTTAAAAATAGAGGAAACAACCTATGGTTGTTTCCTCTATTTTATTTTACAACTTACCGTTACATTGTTTCTTCAAAAATATTTTCATGAAAGGCATTTGTGCGCAATAGCTTGTAATGATTGCGCAATGATTTAACCAGCGGGAACTGTCGGTAAGGCAAATTATTTTTTGCAGCAAATTCCCGTATCACCTGTGTTACTTCAGGATAAAAAACATGATTTACCGCCGGGAACAAATGATGGGCAATATGATAATTAAAACATCCCATAAAAAACCGGATAAACCAATTGTCTTCACTTACATCATTGGTGCAGCTAAGCTGGTGCCTGAACCATGCCATGGGCATTTTCCCGTTTTCATCAGGCACCGGGTATTCACTTTCTGTGCTTGCATGTGGTGATAATAATACCAGTAATGAAACGATGCTTGCTGTAAACAACATAATTAAAAAAGCAGCAATGGCGTGTCCCCAGCTAACATTAAAAAACAATACCGGCAACAAAACTGTATATAATATAAAGGCAATTTTAAAAATAAACAGTTTAACGTACTCAATCGTCGGTATATGATCTACCACTTTCCAAACCAGTTTTTTCTTACTAAAGAAGTCTTTAAAATCCCTTACTAAAAGCCAGTTAATAAGATATAAGGGATAAAAGAGCGGCAAATAAATATGCTGGTATTTATGCATTTTGGAAAACGGTGCATGCGGAAATACCCTTGCCAAAGGACTTTGCTCAAAGTCGCTGTCCCAGCCCATAACATTTGGATAATTATGGTGAAGCCGTATATGCCTTATTTTCCAGATGTAGCTGTTGGCGCCCATCAGGTCAAAGAAATGAACATACCAGTTGTTGATACGTTTATTTGAAAACAAAGTGTTGTGAACGGCTTCGTGTATTAAGTTTAAAAAGTTTAATACCAGCAAAAAGCCCATTGAAAAAAAGCAGAAATAATAAATGGAAGTATTTGAAGCCCAATAAAGCGCTGCTAAGTATGATAAAATGTAAAGTGCGGGGAAAAGAATAGCTTTAACAATAATTCCCGGTCTTCTTTTTTCTTCCAATCTGCTAACTGTAGTGTTTACCTCTTTCCTTAGTTGCTGAAATAATTCAGCATCTGCGTTCTTTATGAAAGAAGGTTTGGTAACTCTCTCTGTCATAAATATATGTTTATAAGTATTCTATGGTGCCCTGGGGCTAGCTAATTCACCCACAAAAGTAATGAAAAAGAATTTTTATGATTATTTGCCTATAACCGTATTTCAAAGAATAATGCCGCTTAACATTCTGTTTCTCAACTTTTATTCCATAAAATTGCGCACGGAAATAATTGTTAATGAATGGATATATCCATTTACGGGGGGGCAACATTACATTATGCTGCAATTGAGAATGAACCAGCGCCAGATTTTTTTTATCACACGAAGGCTATTGAAAAAATAAAACTTGAACGAATGAAATTGGTTTCTTATTTAAAAGAAGGACATGACCAGTTAGCTATTCTTGAAAATAATTTGCTGTACGATACAGATTTGCTGCATAGCGAAATGCCATCATCCATGATGATGTTCCTTACTTATTGGGAAGATAACTACGAGCTTGCTTTAAAGCTGCACCAGGCAATTCTGGATGACCGCATTGGCAGAGAAAAAGGTTTTCCGCTTAGTGGCGCAGATTTATTATCGCCTGTGCCTTTTCCCTCAAGCTGCCGCGATGGATATGCTTTTCGCCAGCATGTTGCTGCTGCCAGAAGAAACCGTAAAGTGCCCATGCTGCCCGAGTTTGATCAGTATCCTGTGTTTTATTTTACCAATCATCATGGCGTGCAGGGCCCGGGGCCGGTTATGTGTATGCCCGATCATTTTAAGAAGCTCGATTTTGAACTGGAAGTGGCAATAGTTATTTCCAAATTAGGCAGGAATATTCCTGCAGAAGAAGCTGATGAATATATTGGCGGATTAATGATTATGAACGACCTGAGTGCCCGCACTTTGCAATCAGAAGAAATGCTGCTGAACCTGGGCCCGGCAAAGGGAAAAGATTTTGCAACCGCCATAGGCCCGTGGTTAGTTACATTGGATGAACTGGAGCAATTTGAAGTGCCGGCAAAAGAAGGTCATGTGGGCAAAAACTGGAATTTAAAAATGACATGTGCAATAAACGGCATACAGGTAAGTGAAGGCAATTTAAGCGATATGGACTGGACATTTGCAGAACTGGTTGAACGTGCATCGTATGGCGCTACACTATATCCCGGCGATATTATTGGCAGCGGTACCGTTGGTACCGGCTGTTTTCTTGAATTGAACGGCACCGGTAAACTGCAGGATGAAAATTACCAGGAACAGTGGCTGCAACAGGGTGATGTAATTGAGATGGAAGTTGAAGGCCTTGGCAAACTGGTAAATACAATTGAAAAAGAAGAAGGCGATTTCTCCATTCTTCAAAAGAAAAAAACTTCATAGCAAATTCTAATAACCTTTCCTGCTAATTATAATGTGATGCACACGGTACAATTAAATGCACTTGCGCTTCCGCAAAAAATGAACTGGCTGCAATATGCCATTGCACCACGGCCAATTGCATTGGCAAGCACGATTGATAAGGATGGAAATTCAAACCTCAGTCCATTCAGCTTCTTTAACCTTTTTTCTTACGATCCGCCTGTGGTTATTTTTTCAACAGTAAAAAGAGGAAGAAATAATACACATAAACATACTTTCGAAAATATAAGTGAAGTGCCCGAAGTGGTTATTAATATTTGTGATTATGCTATTGTACAGCAGATAAACCTTGCCAGCACTGAATATGCAAAAGGTACAGATGAATTTATAAAAGCGGGGTTTACAAAATTGCCTTCCCTTTATATAAAACCACCGCGTGTTAAAGAAGCAAAAGTGCAACTGGAATGCAAGGTGCTTGAAATAAAAAGCCTTGGCGATATTGGCGGCTCGGGGCAATTAATTATTGCAGAAGTTATATGCATGCACGTTGATGAAAGCATTTTGAATGAAGATGGTTCAGCCATCGATCAAACAAAACTGCACCATGTGGCGAGGCTTGGCGGCGACTGGTATTGCAAGGTTGATGCAACCAATCTTTTTAAAGTTATCAGGCCGGTGAGAGATTTAGGAATTGGTATTGATGGCTTGCCTGCTGCTATCCGCATAAGTAAAATATTAACGGGCAATCATCTTGCGCAATTGGCCAATGTAAAAGAAATACCTTTTGTTGATGCTTCGTTTGATGATGAACAACTGAAAAATATCATTCAATATTATTCCGTAAGCCCCGATGAAATGGAAGCTGAACTGCACCGCTATGCAAAAGAATTACTTGATAAAGGAAATGTAAACGGCGCCTGGCAGGTGTTGCTGGCTTCGGTATAATATGAATGCAGGGTTTTCCAAACTGTCGGGTGGCATTTTATTGACAAGTTTAATTTTAAGAGATTTATTTCGTTTAATATTTGGTTTTTCAATTCCCTCCATGATTGCTTCGCAGTTCTCCGTCGCATGAATGATTTGGTTAAAAGACAAACATGCTGTTATACTCCTTCGAAATGACGGGCCGCTGGCTAATACTAATTACCAAATTAAACGATGATGGCAAAACACAAGCCTCTTCGCACGTCATTTCGACGAAAGGAGAAATCTCTTGAAATGGATGCATTAAGATGTTTTAATAACAACGTTAACCTTCAGAGATTTCTCAGTCGCATGAATGATTTGGTTAAAAGAAAAACATGCTGTTAATGCTCCTTCGAATAACGGGCCGCTGGCTAATACGGATTACCAAATTAAACGATGATGGCAAAACACAAGCCCCTTCGCACGTCATTTCGACGAAAGGAGAAATCTCTTGAGGTGGAATGGATTAAGATACCCAAATTTTCAGGATAGAGTTTGTAAAACGCAGCATGCCATCCAGAATTTTCCGGATGGCATGTTTACGCAATTAAAATCAGTTTTAAAATGCATACCGCTTATCGGCAATCATTTTATCTGCAATCCTTCTTTTGGCAGCTTTGGAATTATAAGGCTGAACTTTTGTAAACCTTTTCAGGCCAATGTTCATCATGCGTAATTCATCACCTTCTGCAAAAGCATTCAAAGCATCTTTACCGTTTTTATTTATGCGGTCTGCAGCATCGTAAATAAAACAATCAACCATATCTTTCAAAACAGCTACACTGGCTTCGCCATTCTTTTCAGTAAGTTTAATGAGGCGCAGCAAACAGCTTTCTGCAAGAAAAGTATCAATGGCCATATCAGCGATGTGCATCAATATCTCCTGCTCTTTATCAATATTCATCATCAGCTTTTGCACGGCGGCGCCCGCCACCATTAAAATGGCTTTCTTAAAGTTGATGATATATTTTTTCTCTTCGCTGAATGGCGTTTCATCATCATTACTAAAATCGGGAATGCTCATTAATTCGTTGGCAACCGCCATGGCAGGCCCCATTAAATCCAGTCTTCCTTTCATGGCGCGTTTTAATGTCATATCTAAAATGAGCAAACGGTTTATTTCATTGGTGCCTTCATAAATGCGGTTAATGCGGCTGTCGCGGTAAGCTTTCGATATTAAATATTCATCGCTGAAACCATTGCCGCCATGTATCTGTACGCCTTCATCGGAAATAAAGTCCAATACCTCGCTGCCAAACACTTTTAATATCGCACATTCAATAGCATATTCTTCGGCAGCGCCAAGCAAAGCCTGCTCATGCGTTTTGCCGGAGGCTTCCAGTTCTGCCCGCTTTGCTTCAATCAATGCAGCCGTTCTGTACAGCGCCGAATCACTTACCCATAAACTGATAGCCATGTTAGCAAGCTTTTCTTTTATAGCGCCAAAATTGGAAATGGATGTATTGAACTGCTCCCGGTTAATGGCATATTCCACCGACATATTCAGTGCGCTCCTGGAACCGCCGTTGGTTGCGGCGCATAGCTTTAACCTGCCTATGTTTAAAATATTAAAAGCAATAATGTGGCCCTTGCCAATTTCACCCAATACATTTTCAGCAGGCACTTTGCAATCCTGGAAATATAACTGCACGGTAGAAGAACCTTTTATGCCCATCTTATGTTCTTCGGGACCTTGTGTAAAACCTTCAAAGCCACGTTCAACAATAAAGGCTGTGAATTTATCGCCATCCACTTTGGCAAATACGGTATAAACATCTGCAAAGCCGCCATTGGTTATCCAGCATTTCTGGCCGTTCAATACATAATATTTTCCGTCTTCACTCAAGCGTGCCGTTGTTTTAGCGCCAAGCGCATCGCTGCCGCTGCCGGGTTCCGTTAAACCATAAGCGCCTATAAACTCGCCGCTGGCAAGCTTCGGAATATATTTTTGTTTTTGATCTTCCGTTCCAAAATATAAAATAGGCAGCGAGCCAATGCCGGTATGCGCGGCAATAGCCACTGAAAAAGAAAAACCGTTGCCAAGCCCTTCATTCACGATAGTGGATGTAATAAAATCTTTGGCAAGGCCACCATATTCTTCCGGGAAAGAAGTGCTTAATAAACCCTGTTCGCCGGCTTTAACCAGCAGGGAGCGCATAAGGCCGGGTTCAAGTTTATCAATGCGGTCAATAATGGGCAGCACTTCCGTGTCAACAAACTGTTTGCACATATCCATGATCATGTGCTGCTCTTCGCTAAAATCTTCGCGGATAAAAATATCATTGGCACCGCTTTCTTTAATAAGCCATTCACCACCTTTTAATATTGTTTTATTTTCCACAGATTCCATGGTATTAATTTTATTAATAAATAATTTGTAACCAGCTTTTGTAATCCTCTTCAACTGCGTTGTGTCACTCCCTTGTACTGCATGTACGCTGTTCAGCTTTCGCCTGTTGTTTCAAATGCATTATCTATATCAATCACTCTGAACTTTATGCTTACAACGTCCTTTAAATTATCAGCGATTTATGAATTCAAATTATCATACACTTTCTGCAACACTCTTTTTACAATTTCAATTTCTTCTTTTTTCACATCCTGCAGCGCTTCATCCATCGTTTGATTGGCTAGTTCAAGGGTTACATTTTGTAAAGCCCTTCCCGCATCCGTTAAGCACACGAGGTTAATGCGCTTATCATTTTTGTGCGATGCCCGTTTTAATAATTTTTGTTTTTCCAGGTTATCAATCAATCTTGTGATGCTTGGTTTATCCCGGTAAGTGCGGTTGCACAATTCCTGCTGGCTTAAACAATCTTCCTTCCATAAATGATATAATACCGTCCATTGTTCAATTGTAATATCAATGCCTGCATTGCGCAGGTTCTTTTGTAACCGCCTTGCAACCGCCGTACTGGCCATTCCATTAATAACGCTGTATAATTCTCCTCTTTTAAACTGGTTTACCGACATATAGTTGTTTATGCAACTATTTCAAAATTATATATCTTTAGCACATGATCAACGTATTCAAAATAATTTTTTCTGTTAAGATGTAAAGCGTTTCATGCAGCATCATTTCCTGGCATATAAAGCTTCCCTTATTCATTATTATGTTTTTGGCAAAGGCGCCAAAACATTATTTTGTTTTCATGGTTATGGAGAAAACGGTTATTCATTTGCTTTTCTGCAAAAAAGGCTTGGTGATGATTTTACGGTGTATGCTATTGACTTTCCTTTTCATGGCAAAACTCAATGGAACGAAGAAGCGCCTTTTACACCGGATGACCTGATTGCCATTATAAAACTGATACATTTTACCAATACAAAATTTTCATTACTTGCATACAGTATGGGCGGGCGGGTTGCTATGCATTTAATAGAAAAAATGCCGGATGAAATTGAAACAGCAGCATTAGTTGCACCCGATGGTTTGCATCAGAATATCTGGTACCGGCTAACCACACAAACGCATTTGGGCAATAAAGCCTTTGCCTATACCATGAAAAATCCCGGCTGGTTTTTTAAAACGGTTAATGCAATTGCCAGGTTGAAACTGCTTAATAAAAGCATCATAAAATTCATGCATTATTATTTGGATGAAGAAAAGGAAAGAATGCTGTTATATAAACGCTGGACTTTTATGCGCAAATTCAAACCCAGCCTTTGGCATATAAAACACTTGTGTGAAAGATATCCTGTACAACTGAATTTTTTATTTGGAGAATATGACCGTATTATTCTCAGCAAACGTGCCGGTATTTTTAAAAATGCAAAAAATATCAACATAACAATTATACATGCGGGCCACCAGTTAATGAAAGAAAAATATGCAAATAAAATTGCTGCATTGCTGAATCACTGATTGTAGTTTTCTTTGCGGGCTATATGCAGTTGCTCACTTATTTTATTTATATCACTGCCACGCTGCTTTGTTTGTATCTTTTGCTCATCAATCTTTATTTGTATTGGTTTAGTAAGTTGAAGATGTTTGATACAACGGTTATAAAACCCGCAACAAGGTTTACCGTTATTATTCCAGCCCGCAATGAGGAAGAAAATATTGAAAACTGCATCCGGTCAATCCTTGATAATAATTATCCCGAAGATTTGTTTGAAATAATTGTAGCCGATGATTTTTCCACAGACAGAACGCCTGAAATTGTTCATGATTTGCAAACAACCTATCCCAATGTCCATATCATCAGCTTAAAAAATATTATTACCGAAACCATTAACTCCTATAAAAAAAGAGCCATTGAACTGGCTGTTGCGCAAAGTAAATATGAATGGATTATTACCACAGATGCCGATTGCATCGTGCCGCAGCAATGGCTGCATTTATTTGATGCATATATTCAAAAAAATAACCGTGTATTTATAGCAGCGCCGGTAATGTTTACCTGCAATAATTCTTTTCTTGATATTTTTCAGTGCCTTGATTTTTTAAGCCTGCAGGGTATAACGGCGGCGTCGGTTTATGCAGGCGCGCACAGCATGTGCAACGGCGCTAACCTCGCCTATAAAAAATCAGTTTTTTATGAAGTGGATGGTTTTAAAAATGCCGATCATATTGCCAGCGGCGATGATATGTTGCTGATGCATAAAATAAAAACGAAGTATCCTGAAAATATTGGCTACTTATTCAGCGGGAAGGTAATTGTAAAAACACCGCCCATGCCCGACCTGACGAGTTTTTTAAACCAACGCATTCGCTGGGCGAGCAAAGCTACCAGTTATAAAGACAAGCGTGTTTTCTGGGTATTGCTGCTGGTTTATTTTGTAAACTTCTTTTTACTTGTATTATTTATCGCCTGTTTTTTCAGGCCGCAGTTATTTTTAGTGTGGTTGTCGTTCATTCTTTTTAAGGCATTATTGGAAATGCCTTTTATGTATAAAGTCTCAAAATTTTATTCGCTGCAGCGGTTAATGCTTTCGTTTGTGCTTATGCAACCCTTTCATATCTTATATACTGTAATTTCCGGTTGGCTGGGCACATTTGGCACTTACAAATGGAAGGGCAGAAAGGTTAGATAATTTTGAATGTTTTCCATTAAAGTTTAAAGTTTTTTTAATTTTTACTTTTTGCTTTTCGCTTTGCCTGCAATTACCCAATCTGTTACCTTTGCCGCTTATTTTTTTATATGAAGGATAAGAATACAATTATTGGTATAGTTATACTGGCTGTTTTATTTTTTGTTTTTTTCTGGTACACGAATAAGCAACAACAAGCTTATCTAACAAATCAAAAACATATACAGGATTCCCTGCGCATTGATTCCATTAATAAAATCACACCCGAACAAAAAGCTGCTTTAAAACTCGATTCCCTTCACGCTGATTCTATAGGCAAGACAAATGCTGCGGGCAATTTTGCCAAAGCTGCCAGTATTCCGGAGCAGTTGGTTACTGTAGAGAACAATCTTATTAAAGCTGTATTTACTACCAAAGGCGGCGCAGTAAAATACATTGAATTAAAGCAGTATAATTCGCAAACCGGCGGTAAGGTTGTATTGGGAGAAAGCGATAAAGGCGGCTTCAGCTATGCAATAAATACGGGCGCTAATAAATCAGCTTCCACCTCAGAAATGGATTTTGTTGCAGAAAAACCTGTAACAAATGCCGATGGCAGCCAAACCGTTCAGTTTAAATTAATGGATTCGGCGGGCGCAGGCATTATTCATCAATACACTATAAAAAAAGACAGTTATTTAATTGACTGGAACATATCGCTGGCGGGTGCGCAAAGCCTTATAACCAATAACACACTTAATTTTCATTTTGTTTCCCAGTTGATGCAGGTTGAAAAATCGGCTGAGTATGAGCGTCGCATGTCGAATGTTTGTTTTTCCGAGGGAAATGATTTCGATTACATATCATCCAAAACAGAACACAAATTTGAAAAGCCGGTGCAATGGGTAAGCGCCGCACAACAGTTTTTCAATATTGCCCTTATTGCCAAAGATAATTTTAAAGGGGGCGAAGTGCATTGGACGCGCAGCACAGATACTACACAGGTAATTGGTTTGGTTGATGCCACATTGCAAATGCAGGTACCTGCATCGGCCAATATTAATATCCCTATGCAATTGTATTTTGGCCCGAATGATTATAAAGCTTTACAAAACGCCGCTCCTGAAATGGATGGCATCGTAAACCTTGGCCGTGATTTTTATGCATTTGTAAGACCCATTAATAAATACATTATAATGCCTGTGTTCAACTTCTTTGCAGGCTTTATTTCTGTGTATGGATGGGTGATTGCTTTGCTTACGATTTTTATCAGGCTAATCACATCGCCGCTTGTTTATAAGAGTTATAAAAGTGGCGCAAGAATGAAATTGCTGCGGCCGGAATTAGACGAGCTGAGAAAGAAATTTGGAAAAGACCAGCAAGGTTTTGCCATGGAACAAATGAAGCTTTTCCGCGAGGCGGGTGCAAATCCATTGGGCGGATGTTTGCCGTTATTGCTGCAGATTCCAATATTCTTTGCCTTGTATAGTTTCTTTAACTCCAATATCAGCCTGAGAGGCCAGCCTTTCCTTTGGTCGGATGATTTATCAACTTATGATATACTGGTGCAGTTTGGCAGCAAAATTTTCATTATCGGCGACCATATCAGCTTGTTTGCGCTGCTTGCCGTGGCTACCAGTTTTCTTATTTCTATCTACAATATGAATATGACGCCGCAGGACCCTAATAACCCTGCGTTAAAATACATGCCTTATGTTTATCCCATATTCATGCTGTTGTTCTTTAATTCATTGCCGGCGGCATTAACCTGGTATTATACGGTTTCAAACCTCATTACATTAGGCATTCAGTTCGTTATACAGAATTATATTCTTGACCATGATAAAATTCTTGCTGATATGCACGAGCGCCGCAAAGCCCCCAAAAAGGTAAAGCAAAAAAGCAAATGGCAGGAGCAATATGAAAAAATGATGGAGGCGCAAAAAAAGGTGCAGCAATTGAAAGACCAGCAAAAAAATAAGAAGTAGAGGCTGATTTTTCATAAGGAAACTTTCACAGAATTTTGTATTTTTATCCTTATGAAAAACGTTGCTGACATATTGAAACGCAAGGGCAGTCATGTTGAAACTGTTCAATCTGAATTAACCGTGATTGACGCTCTGAAATTAATGGCTGATAAGAATATCGGTTCTGTGGCCATATCTCAAAACGACAGGTTTATTGGCCTTATGACGGAGCGTGACTATTCCCGTAAAGTAATTCTTAAAGGCCGCTCTTCCAGCGAAACCACGGTGGGTGAAATAATGGATACCGGTTATCCGTCTGTAGTAAAAAATGATACTGTAGAACATTGTATGGAGCTGATGTCTGCAAAAAATATCCGGTATTTACCGGTTATAGAAAACGGGCAGCTTGCCGGTATTATATCTATTAATGACGTGGTTAAAGAAACCATTCTCACACAGAAAGAAACGATTGAACATTTACACAATTATATTCATTCATAGTCCTGTATAGTAATCCATATTCAACAATACAATATTCAATATTTGATTCAATGGCTGAAATGAGCATTGATCATTTAGGTTTTCTACCGGCTTATTCGACTATAACGCCGTTTCTCTTAAAGAATTCATTAACAAACCGGCCCGTTGCAAATACGTGTTTTTATTGTATTTTACTTACTTTTGCCGCCCCGATTTAAAACAACGGGATTTTTATTATGAGTGAAAATAATATTCCTAACACAAACGCTGAGGCACAGGAGTCTGCCAATGCCCCACAGGCAGAAGCAACTACAGCGACAACAAATGCACCTGTGACAGAAGATTCAGCTTCTGAAACTGAAACCCAGCCCGCAGTGGAAAACACTATTGCAGAAACACTTCCCCAGCCTGTAGAAGAAAAGCTTGCAGCGCACGACGATTTTGACTGGAGCGTTGATAAGCGTAATGTTACAAACTACAGCAAAGAAGAAAAAGAAAAGTATGACAAGGTTTACGAGAACACTTTTGTTACCATTGAAGATGGTGAGATTGTAAACGGAACCGTTGTAGGCCTTACTAAAACTGATGTTGTTGTAAACATTGGTTTTAAAAGCGATGGTCTTGTATCGCTTAACGAATTCCGCGATAACCCCGGTCTTAAAGTGAGCGATGTTGTGGAAGTTATGGTGGTTGAAAAAGAAGACCGCGATGGCAACCTTCACCTCAGCCGCAAACAGGCTCGTGTATTTCGTGCATGGGAGCGCATTGTTGAAGTGCACAAAACAGGCGAAGTGGTTACCGGTAGCGTTACCAGCAAAACAAAGGGCGGCTTAATTGTAGATGTATTTGGCCTCGAAACATTCCTGCCTGGTTCTCAGATTGACGTTAAACCTGTAACTGATTACGATCAGTTTGTAGGCAAAACAATGGAGTTCAAGGTTGTTAAAATTAACGAAGCCATAAAGAACGCCGTTGTATCACACAAAGCATTAATTGAAAGCGATATTGAAGCACAGCGTGCAGAAATTATCAGCAAGCTCGAAAAAGGCCAGGTGCTTGAAGGTACTGTTAAGAACATTACAGACTTTGGTGCATTTATGGACCTTGGCGGCTTAGATGGTTTACTGTACATCACGGATATTTCATGGGGCAGAATTTCTCACCCAAGTGAAGTAGTGAAGATGGATCAGAAACTGCAGGTTGTTGTGCTTGATTTTGATGATGATAAGAAACGCATCAGCCTTGGTTTAAAACAGCTTACCCCACATCCCTGGGATGTATTGCCTGAATTTATACATGAAGGCGCTGTTGTAAAAGGCAAAGTAGTTAACATTGAAGACTACGGTGCTTTCCTTGAAATTCTTCCCGGCGTTGAAGGTTTGGTACACGTGAGTGAAATTACATGGGCTAACACACCTATCAATGCAAAAGAATTCTTCAAACTGGGTGATGAGCATGAAGCTAAGGTTGTAACGCTGGATAAAGAATCCCGCAAAATGAGTCTTTCCATCAAGCAGCTTACAGAAGACCCATGGAATAATATCGAAGAAAAATATCCGGAAGGCAGCAGGCACAAAGGTGTGGTTAAAAACATTACTCCTTACGGCGTGTTTGTAGAGCTTGAACCAGGTATTGGCGGTATGATCCATATCAGCGATTTAAGCTGGCTGAAACGCTTCAATCATCCTGGTGAATACACAAAAACAGGCGAAGAAATTGATGTGCTGATAATGGCCATCGATAAAGAAAACCGCAAATTGCAGCTTGGTCATAAACAACTGGAAGAAGACCCATGGACAGCTTTACAGGATACATTTGCTGTAGGCAGCGTGCATGAAGGAACTATCATCCGTAAAGATGACCGCGGCGCTATTGTTCAGTTACCTTACGGCCTTGAAGGTTTTGCACCTAACCGTCATTTAATTAAAGAAGACGGCAAGAGCCTGGTGGCAGATGAAACTGCGGAATTTATGGTGATTGAATTTGACCGTAATGAAAAGCGTATTCTTGTAAGCCATACCAAAATATGGGAACAGGTAAAAGTGGCTGAACAGGAATCAGCTAAGAAAGAAGCAAAAGCCGAATCTGAAAAGACACGTAAAACGGTTAAGAACATTCAGAACAAGGTTGAAAAAGCTACACTTGGCGATCTTAGCGCTTTAGCTGAAATTAAAGAGAAGCTTAAGAAAGAAGAAGAGAAATAATTCTTTTCGTTATAAAATTTCAAAACCCCGCAGCCGCGGGGTTTTTTATTGCCTGTTTATTCCGGGAAGAATATTGCACGAATAATTTATTAAGAAACTTATGGTATAAAGAAGATTTATATACTTGTTACTAATGCTGTTTTTGAGTGATGAATAACGAACGATGTCGTTTACTGTAAGATTATTTTTAGACGTTAAACCTTAAGGGTAAAATATTGGTAAACAATCTCCTGTTGGTTATTTGGAAGGCTTATAATAAGAAAGCGCTTCGGGCATTAGCTGTTTTAATTTCTGAATCCTGTCAGCATCGCTTGGGTGATCGCTTAAAAATACAGGTGGTGCACCGCCTTTGCTCAAGTTTGCCATACGCGTCCAGAAAGATATAGCTTCCTGCGGGTTGTAGCCTGCAATTGCCGCAAAGATCAGCCCGTAATGATCTGCTTCCAGTTCCTGGTTACGGCTATTCGGTAACAATACACCAACCTGCGCAGCAGGTCCAAAAACATTATTGAAAATATTTACCGTTTGTGTATTTTTTGATAAAGCCACGTTCCCAGCTATCTGTAATCCTTGTGCTACCATTACCTGGCTCATGCGTTCACGGCCATGGCCTGCAACAGCATGCGTTATTTCATGTCCCAATACAATGGCAAGCGCGTCTTCGTTTTGCGTAATGGGAAGAATGCCTGTATAAACAACCACTTTGCCGCCGGGCATGCACCATGCATTCACCTGTTTGTCCTGAACCAGGTTAAACTCCCATTTGTAATTAGCAATATCATTCGTAATACCTTTTTCCTGGTAATATTTGGTAATGGCCGACGCTATGCGGGAACCAACGCGCTTCACCATTTCTGCATTGGCATTTGTTTTTGGAACAACTTTACTGGTATCGAGAAATTCCCTGTATTGGGTTACAGCCATTTGCTGCATTTCAGATTCGGGAACCAGTGAAAGCTGGTTTCTGCCGGTAATTGCATTTCGTGTGCAGGAAAAAAAGTTAAGGCTTGCTACAAAGAGAAGTAGCAGGATGATTTTTGGTTTCATTCGTATGATTTCTGTTTTTTAAATGGTCTTATGGAACGCCTTATATACATGCTCCTGAAAGGGAAGTATTTTATGCGGGCGTTTCATAAAATAATTAAAAATTCAACAATAGTTAAAAATGAAGATCAACGTCTTCTTTTTTGCCTGTTGCTGCGGCGGCGGTCGCGGTGTTTAAGGATTGGAACCTTGCTTTCTGTTCCGTTTAACAACCGGTTTATATTTTTTTGGTGGGTGAGTATAACCATTAATGCTACCGCTACAGAAAATATCCTGTATAGTGTAACATCATCATTGAAAATAAAAAGAATAAAAACGGCAAATGCTACACTTGACAGAATAGAACTGAGCGACACAAACCTCGTTAAATATAGAACTAGCAAAAACACCCCAACACAGCATACAGCTACGATGGGTTGAATAGCTAATATCATTCCAAACAAAGTTGCAACGCCTTTACCGCCCCTGAAACCTGCCCAAATGGGAAAGATATGGCCGGCAACTGCAGCGAGGCCAAGCCCGATCATAAGATTTGTCCTGTCCCATTCATTGGATTTTGTTACGTAATATGGAATTAAAATGTACAGGGAAGTGGCAATAACGCCTTTAACCATATCCGTAATCATTACAAGCGTGCCCCATTTTGCACCTAATACGCGATAAGTATTGGTGGCGCCTGCATTACCGCTGCCATAATCACGAATATCAACTCCAAAAAAATACCTGCTAACCCATATTGCTGTTGGTACAGAGCCTATTAGGTAGGCCGCTATTATTAGTAAGATTTCATTCATTGGGAAACTAAACGAGGTTAATAAAGCATTACAAATATAAGCCCAATTCAGTATAAACTTTTTGATAAAATTGTTTACCTGTCATTCTAAATATAAGGCTGGATTTAAAAAGGATAAATATATAAAAAACGATCTATTTGAAAATTTTTTTCCGGATTTCTTAATTAGTTTTTTTAAAATATTTCATCTATCTCAAATAAGACTTCTTAAAAAAGCTGTTTAAAAGTACATTTGCAAAAATTTAATTATGATTACCACTACTGTTCTTCATCCATGGCATGGCGTAAATACTGGAGATAGGGCACCCAGAATTGTTAATGCTGTTATTGAGATATCCCAAGGCTCAAGATGCAAGTATGAAATTGATAAAGAAAGTGGTTTGTTAAAACTGGACCGCGTTATTTATTCTTCTTTTTACTATCCTGTGAATTATGGTTTTATCCCACAAACTTACGGAGACGATAAAGATCCACTTGATATATTGGTTATTACTTCTTTGCCGGTGCAGCCTTTAACATTAATGGAAGCCAAAATTGTTGGCGTTATGCAAATGGTTGACGGCGGCGATGCAGATGATAAGATAATTGCCGTTGCCAACAATGACCCCGGTGTAAACCATTATAATAATATAGAAGAACTTCCACAGCATTTCTTTGAAGAATTAAGGCATTTCTTTGAAGAGTATAAAACGCTTGAAAAGAAATCCGTTGTCGTTTCCGATTTTGGCGATAAAGCAAAAGCTTTGGATATAATTGAAGATGCAATGCTTTTTTATAAAAAGAAGTTTGGCGACAAATTACCCAAAGCCGTTGAGCAGGCTTAGCTGATAAGATTATAATAAAATAAAAAAGGGTTCATTGCGGAACCCTTTTTATTTTATGTGATTGTACTAAAAAAATTTGTTGGAACCTGATTTCTAAAGCACTTTATGCTGAATTTCTCCCGGCATTAATTATCCCGAATGAACAGCGCATAGCAAGCTTCTCATATTTTTCTTTGTACTGCGAATCATTTTTTGAGCGCAACTGCATTAAGGCATACTGCTGAATGGTAGCCAGCGGCAGCACAATTCTTTCCCGCATGTGTATGCTTGAACTTTCAACAGGATACCCCGCCATCAGTGTGTCATTGCCTGTAAGCTTCTGTAAATACTGCAGCGTGAGATTATACTCAGAATTCATCATATTCCAAAGCTTTCCATACCGCGAATTACCGGCAAGATATTGTGTAAGCGGGAAATAACATTTCATCATTGCCATCTCGCAATTATCAATTAAAGTTTTGAAAAAAAGCGAGTGTTTATATAGCTGAACCACGCTGTTCCATTTGCGGTTTTCCTCAGCTTTTTTCAATGCAATGCCCACACCATAATAGCCTGTTACATTTTGTTTAAGCTGGCTGAATGAACCCACAAACGGGATAGCTCTGAGATCTTTCAAAGCTAGTGTTGATGTTTTGCCACGCTTGGTTGGCCTGCTGCCAATATTTGTTTCCGAGTAAAAACGCAAGGGGCTTATCTCCGCGAGATAATCAACAAATGCCGGGTGATTTTTTAACTGCAGATAGGCTTCATAACTGTCTTCAGAAAGTTGCTTTAACAGCTTTTCTTCGCTCCTGGTTAAGGTATTTTCTTTTGATGAAAACAGATCGTTTGAAATACCGGCATGAATTAATTGTTCAATATTAAATTGTGCTGAACTGATGGTGCCGAAATTGGAACTTACGGTTTGCCCCTGCACCGTTAATTGTATTTCTTTGTTTGAAATATCGTGCCCCATTGATGCATAGAACTTATGTGTTTTGCCGCCACCGCGTGCCGGCGGGCCACCGCGACCATCGAAGAATATTACATCAACACCAAAACTCCTGGAGATGCGTGTTAATTCTTCTTTGGCCTTATAAATGCTCCAGTTAGCCATTAAATAGCCACCATCTTTGGTACCATCAGAAAAACCAAGCATAATGGTTTGCGTATTGTTGCGCAGCTTTAAGTGTTGCCTGTATATTTTGTTGGAATACAGTTTTTTCATAATGGCGGCTGCATTGGCCAGGTCATCGATTGTTTCAAATAAAGGAACTATATCAACACTCAATGCTTCTTTTTTCCATCCGCCTAATATTAATAAAGCATATACTTCTATAATATTCAGGGCGCTGTACGAGTGGCTTATAATATACCTGTGGCAGGCTTCTTTTCCATTTCTTTCCTGTATGGTTTTTATGGCCTTAACCGATTGTATGGTATCATTTAAAAGATCATCATCTTTAAATGATATGTCATGCCCGTGCAATTTTAGCAGGGCATCGATCTTTTTGTTTTCATCAAAACCGGCATAATTCTGCGGCAGTATTTTTTGTGCAGCAAGCGATTCAAAAAACTTAGCATGCACAGAACTATCCTGGCGTATATCGAGTGAAGCAAAATACAAACCGAAAATTTCACACTTAAACAAAAGCTTATATACATCTTCTATAAACAAATCATTGTTGGCATGAAGCGTAACAATTATTTGCTGCAGTATATCTTTTATTTCTTCCTGCGTTATTTGTTCAACATTATCAGCATCATAAAGGTTATCGTAAAGACGTTTTTCAAGCAAGGCAATCAGTTCCTGCGTGCCTTTAAATGTAAGCCTGCGTTTTAACCATCGTGCATTTTTGTGATAAGAACGCAGGATGCCCGCCCGGAGTGTTTCAGCCACTTTTAAGGTAATACCGGTGTTAACAAACGGGTTGCCATCCCTGTCTGCGCCGGGCCAAAAACCCATTTGTATTAAAGGATGGTTTAAGCGCTCAGATTCCTGTACGTCGTTTTTTAAAATTGACATAATATTGCCTGCCGCATCGTAAAATACATTTTCCAAAAACCATAAAAGGCTTAGTGCTTCATCATAAGGCGTGGGCTTTTGTTTTTTAAGAAAAGGAGTTCTGCCAAGTTGCTGCAGGTAATTATTTACCACTTCCGTATCATCATCTTTTAAAGCGCTGCTTAAATCGTTTATAATACCCAGCACTTCACCGGTATAGAACTGCGTTGGATGTGCTGTTAATACAATACGCACAGCAAAATCATTCAGCTTTTTTACAAAATCGGTTTCCTTCTGCATCTGTGTTATTTGCGAGCACAATTGCTTTATTGTGCCCGAGCCGTTTACATCATTTACATCTGTAAAAGCGGCATCTTCCAATGCATCAAACAAAACCACCTGCCGTTCTGCATATTGCACAAAGCGGAATAAAAGGTCTATCCGTTCTTCCTCTTTTTCGTACGAAGTATTTTTTTCTAAAAAGTTATCAATAATATCTGCGGGGCTTTTATGTTTGCCGAAGCCTTCTTCACATTCCAATAAAAATAAGGAAAGCAATACCCCTGTTTTTTCTATACGGTGAAACGGTAACGAAATAAACAAACTATTATATAACTGAAACTTTAGCGCAACAAGATTTTTAAATTCCTGCAACGCTGCTGACGATGTGCTGCTCATAACGCGATAAATATAATAAATAATTTAAACGCCGTTAATTGTTGCTATAAAATGTTCAACCGGTGTTGCAAACCGGCTTTGGCAAGAATGAAGATTTTTATATGATCTGCAAGCCGTATACGCTTTCTGCATATTGCTTTTGGGGGCAGCCGTTTAATTTTTTTAAAGAGGCATAAATAATATTTGTAAGCTATATAAACACCAAGCTTTGCTTCTGGCGGTAATAATAAAATACCTTTATAAGCGTAATCAAAATCCTGTTGAATATCCGCTTCAATCTCTTGTTTATTTTGTGGCGTAAAATTTTTAAAACAGCAGTTGGGAAAATACATGCGGTTAAGTTGCTCATTATCTGCTTTTATATCCCGCAAAAAATTTACTTTTTGAAAAGCTGCGCCAAGCCTTTTTGCATATTCCTTTAACTGGTCGTATAATTTTTTATCATTACTACAAAAAATATGCAGGCACATTAGCCCAACTGATTCTGCGCTTCCATAGATATATTCCCTATAAGAGATTTCTGAGTGATAAGTTTTATCAAGATCACATTGCATACTGTTAAAGAAGGCATCAATTAAGGAAACGTCAATATTATGTTTATTTATGGTGAGCTGAAAGCTGTTTAAAATAGGGTTGAGGCTTATCTTTTCTTCAATGGCTTTATAAGTATCGGTTTTAAAGGCATGAAACAATGCTTCTTTATTGTAGTTATGAAATGTATCAACAATTTCATCGGCAAGGCGCACAAAACCATAAATACTGTAAATATCCGGCCTTATGTTTTTATGTAATAACCTTACGGCAGCGGCAAAAGATGTACTGTAGTTTTCTGCAGTTATTTTACTGCATTGCCGGCTTGTTTTATGAAAGAGGTCAATCATGTTATTGCCTGCAACTTAATCAGAATTATAAATTAATGCAAGTTTTAAATAATGTTCATTTGTTCAGCTTAATTATATGTTTTGCTACAATTTCACCGCTTATTAAAGCTGGCGGCACACCCGGCCCCGGTACGGTTAGCTGGCCGGTATAAAAAAGATTTTTTATTTTTTTATTTTTTATGGAAGGTTTTAAAATAGCTGTTTGCATAAGCGTATTGGCCAGGCCATAAGCATTGCCTTTATAGGCATTATAATCTTCCATAAAATTGCTGCATCCAAAATTTTTTTTAATGATGATGTGCTCTTTAACCCGTTGATTAATCCTTTGTTCAAAACGTGATATCATCTTTTCAAAATAATGATCACGCAATTCAGATGTATCGTCATTCAACCCCGCTGCCACCGGAATGAGGAAAAAAAGATTTTCACTATTTGCCGGCGCCAGCGAACTATCGGTTACGGAGGTTGCGCTTACATAAAATAAAGGATCTGCCGGCCATTGTTTTGTTATGTAAATTTCTGCGGCATGTTGCTTAAAAGAAGTATCAAAAAATAAAGAATGATGCGCCATGCCATGCAGCTTTTTATTCAATCCCACATAATATATTAATGCTGACGGCGCCATTATTTTTTTATTCCAGTAACCTTCAGTATAATTCCTGTGTGCTTTAGGTAATAAAACATTATCCGTGTGGTGATAATCTGCATTAGCTATCACCGTTGAAGCGCTGTAAACGGATGAAGTGTTGTCATTATGCTGCACATGAATTTTAGTAGCCAGCTTATTTTCAACGTCAATTTTAATTACATTTTTGTTGAACTGAAATTGTACGCCAAGTTCAAGCGCCAGTTGGTACAGGGCTTCAGCAATACTGTACATGCCACCTTTAGGAAACCATGTTCCACCTTTAAAGTCTGCATAATTCATCAGGCTGTACAAAGCAGGAATTTTGTCAGGCAAAGCGCCAAGAAATAAAACAGGAAATTCAAGCAGTTGCTGCAGGTGCGGATGCTTGAAATATTTACTTACATGTCTTTTTATTGAAGTAAAAACATCAAGCTCAAATATTCCCTTTATTAAATCGCTATCTAAAAATTCGGTGATGGAAAGCCCCGGTTTATAGGCAAGATTTTGCATGCCTGTTTTGTACTTATAGGCCGCTTCGTTTAAAAATAGTTCAAGTTTTTTGCTGCTGCCAGGCTCCAGTTTTTCAAATAAGTTTTCTAATGCATGATAATCCGCAGGAATATCCGCGATATCATTTTGCCAGTAAATGCGATAGGAGGGATCGAGCCTTATGAGTTCGTAATAGTCGCTTCTTGTTTTATTAAACTGGTTAAAGAACCTTTCAAAAATATCAGGCATCCAATACCAGCTTGGCCCCATATCAAAACTAAATCCATCCAGTTTTAATTGCCTTGCACGGCCACCGGGTTGATCATGTTTTTCAAGCACCATAACATTAAATCCCGCTTTAGCCAGGAAGCAGGCCGCCGAAAGACCGGCAAAGCCACTGCCAATGATAATAACATCTTTTGCATGCACGCTGTAAATATCAGTAACCTGCCTTGATAATTGTAAAACTTATGTGGTATAAAATTGTACAGCCTGCATGACTTTTGACACTGCAGGCTGTATTCCAGGTAATTATTTCTAATCAGCAACGGCTTTGAACACTATTGTTCAAAAACAAAACCAAAAAGCCGTATTAATATAAATATAATTATACACTTATGTTAAAATCTCTTAAAGCATCGTTTAAACTTGTTTTTTTATCTGTGCTTTCTTTGCGCTGGCCAATAATTAAAGCACAGCTAACACCAAAGGAGCCGGCCGGGAAATCTTTATTATAGGTGCCGGGAATTACCACACTCCGCGCCGGTACATATCCCTTATATTCAACAGGTGAAGATTTGCTTACATCAATAATTTTTGTGGATTGGGTAAGCACTACATTGGCACCAAGCACTGCTTCTTTTTCAACTATCACACCTTCCACCACAATGCAACGGCTGCCAACAAAACAACCATCTTCAATGATAACAGGCGTGGCCTGCAAAGGCTCCAGCACGCCGCCAATACCCACGCCGCCGCTGAGATGAACGTGTTTGCCTATTTGTGCGCAACTGCCCACAGTGGCCCAGGTGTCAACCATTGTACCTTCATCAACATAAGCGCCGATATTTATAAAGCTCGGCATCTGCACTACATTTTTTGCAACGTAAGCACCGTAACGGGAAACAGCGCCCGGAATAGTTCTTACGCCTAAATCTTTAAAACCTTTTTTCAATGGTATTTTATCATAGAACTCAAAAGGCGGCGTATCCATTGTTTCCATTGGCTGAACAGCGAAGTATAATAAAACGGCTTGCTTTACCCATTCATTTACCTGCCATCCGTTACCGGTTGGAGCCGCTGTACGCAGCCGGCCTTTATCAACTTCTTCTATAACGGCTTTTACAGCATCTGAATATTTTTGCTCTTTTAATAATTCGCGGTTATTCCATGCTTCAAGAATGAGTGATTGTAATTCCATCCTGGAGAAATTTTAGTTTTATAGTTTGAGTAATAATTTTTATTAAGCGGGTTGCGAAACCGGTTTAGCTGATTTTACAATGCCGTCTTCAATCCATGTTAATTTTTCTTTTCGGCTCTTCATCCATATCGCTTTGTTCCTGGCAAGATCTTCTTTATTCTTATAACCCCTTGAGTGATCGAGATGCACACACACAGCGCTGTATCTTATCTGCAAACCCTTAATGCCGCTGTTTTCCAGCCGTTCGCCCATTTCCCTGTCCAATGCGCCGTAGCGCATTTGTTCATTAAAACCATTCACGGCATAAATATCTTTTTTCCATGCCGATGAATTATGCCCGTTCCATGATGCATGGGTGGGTGTAATAAAATTGAGCAGGCTGGCTTTAAAGCCTTTGGCCGTAAACTTATTGTTCTTAAATGTTGCAGGCAAACCATTAGCCTTCAGCCAATCTATATCGAAACAATTCTGATTGAAAATATCTTCTCTTGTTATCTTTTGTGAAATATCCATAGGCAGCTTGCTGTAACCGCCGGATAAGAAATATCCCTGTCTTCTTTTATTGATATGTACTTCCAGAAAATCTTTTCTTGGAATGCAGTCGCCATCAGAAATAACGAGATAATCGGTTTGCGATGCAACAATGGCCTTATTAAGGATCGTACATTTTCTGAAACCCTCATCAGGATGCCATATATGCTGAACAGGGTAAGAAACTGTTTTGCGCATATTATCAATCAAAAGCCGTGTTTCACCTGCCGAACCATCATCTGCAATCACCATTTCAAAATCTTTAAAAGTTTGCGCTTCATAACCCCACAAAACTTTTTGCAGCCATGCCGGCGCATTATATGTGGTGATTATTACAGATAATTTCATAAAATCTGGCTTAGCTTTATTATTGTTGCAAATGTATCGCTCACACAATAAATACCTTTATAAATTTAACGGATGCGTATTTGCATAACGAGGACTGAGAAAGACAGGTATTCTGAAACATTCCTGCTTAACCAGATAAAAGAACTTGCTAACTATGCCGCAATATTTCCTGTGCACGGCGGGCGCCTGCCGCAGCGAAACGATGACGATACGCTATTGTCCTCACGCTTTTTTTGGGTAATGCACAACATTGCAAAAACTATTTCGGGTGAGCGTAATAATTACTTTGGCAATCATGGATTGAAGAATTTTTTAAGGAAAAATAACATTGATATTGTGCTTGCCAACTATGGCTTTGCGGCCGTGCATATCCTTCCCATTTGCAAAGTTTTAAACCTGCCGTTAGTAGTGCATTTTCACGGCTTTGATGCAACACAGCAAAAAATATTGAAACAATATAAGGAAGCTTACAAAACATTGTTTAAAGAAGCCGCAGGCATTATCGCCGTATCGGCAGATATGAAGAATAAGCTGGTTTCACTCGGCGCTCCTGAAGATAAAATTTCGCTGATACCCTATGGCATTGATGTTCAAAAATTCAGCCCGGCATATCCTAAAAAACAGGATGCGCTTTTTCTTTGTGTGGGCAGGTTGATTGCAAAAAAGTCACCGCAATCAACCATACAGGCATTTGCAAAAACAAAACAGGTGCATACCAATGCCAAATTAATAATAATTGGAGAAAAGTCAGGCCTGTACGAAAATTGCGCTGAGCTTGTAAAAAAGCTTGGCCTTGAAAATGATGTAATTTTTACAGGCATTCAAAATGCAACAGAAGTAATCAATTACATGCACGAGGCCAATATATTTGTACAGCATTCCGTAACGGCGGCGAATGGTGATATGGAAGGAACCCCTAATACTATCCTCGAAGCTGCCGCCTGTGGCCTGCCGGTTGTAAGTACCAAACATGCCGGTATAAAAGAAGCGGTTATTAATGGCAAAACAGGTTTTCTGGTTGATGAACATGACATAGATGGCATGGCTAAATACATGATTGAACTTATTGAGAAACCTTTGCTTGCCAAAGAAATGGGATTGGCCGGGCGCGGGCATATTGAAAAAAATTACGATTTGCACAAGCAGTCAAAAAAATTATATGATGTGCTGGAGCAGGCCGTAAATAAAAACAAGGGAAATGAATGAAACCGATTTTGAGCAGGATATAATTAATGCACTGGAACAATTAAAGAAAGGTGGCACTATACTTTACCCCACCGATACCATTTGGGGCATAGGCTGCGATGCCACAAATAATGAAGCGGTAAGTAAAATCATCCGGCTTAAACAAAGGCCGCAGCTGAAAAGCTTTGTTGTGTTGGTGGCTTCGGAAAAAGATGTTTTACAATATACCGCCTCGCCTGATCTTGCTGTTTTTGACTATTTGCAAACCGTGCAGAAACCAACCACTGTAATTTATGAACATGCGTTAGGCCTGGCAGAAAATGTTTGTAATGCCGATGGCTCGGTTGCCATAAGAATATGCAGCGACGAATTTTGCAGGCATCTTATTAAACGGTTTCGCAAACCCATTGTGAGCACTTCGGCCAATGTTAGCGGCGAACCTTCGCCCGGAAATTTTGTGCAGGTTTCGCCGGTTATAAAAAAAGGTGTGGATTATATTGTACAGTACAGGCAGGATGATAACGCCGAACATGCGGCATCCTCGCTCATTCGCTGGAAAAAAAATAAAGTTGAAATAATCCGCCCCTGAAAATCAATGGCTCGTGGATTTTAGGTTTTCAGATGCACCATTTTTGAGGGTTTATTCAAAAGTTTTTTATGGGCAAGTTAGATAAAGCGATGATAAACCAATTATCATTAAAACGTGACAGTGAGAAAGATGAAGAGGTTGATTTTCTGCGTTTGAAAACAAGGGCAGAAAAAACGCGTTATATCATAAACCATTTTATACATCCTGATTATGTTTTGTTTGATTGGGAATTCTTCAGCAATGAACTGGAGTTTGAATAAATAAACACTCCTTTTTTCCACCCTATCTTTGCCGGCTATGCAAATTGAATTAACCGGCCATGAAGCTTTAATTTTTAAAAAAATAGCAAGGGCAGCAGAAGATCTTTCTATGCCATGTTATCTTATTGGAGGCTTTGTTCGTGATAAATTGCTGGGCCGGCCAACCAAAGATGCCGATATTGTTTGCATTGGCGATGGTATTAAGCTGGCGCATGAAGTGGCAGAATTATTCAACCCCAAACCAGCAGTTGCTTACTTCAAAAATTTTGGTACAGCACAAATAAAAATTCCGGGTCTTGAAATCGAATTTGTGGGTGCACGAAAAGAAAGCTATGCACCGGATTCCCGCAAACCTGCAGTAGAAACCGGCACATTGGAAGACGACCTTAACCGGCGGGATTTTACTATTAACACACTTGCCATCAGCCTGAATAAAAATGATTATGGTGAAGTTGTTGACGCGTTTAATGGCATACAACATCTGCATGAAAAAATAATTAAAACACCCCTTGAGCCTGTTACCACTTTCAGCGATGATCCTTTGCGCATGATGCGGGCCATCCGCTTTGCAACGCAACTTGGTTTTACAATTGAAACCGGCACATTCAATGCTATTAAAAAAGATGCAGAACGTATAAAAATTATATCGCAGGAACGTATTACTGATGAACTGAATAAAATTATGCTTGCTGAAAAACCTTCTGTGGGTTGGTTTCTCTTGCGAGACAGCGGGCTGCTTCAAATCATATTTCCCAAACTGCTTGAATTGCAGGGCGCAGAATATATTGATGGCATTGGCCATAAAGATAATTTTACCCATACACTGCAGGTGCTGGATAATATGGCAGCCAAAACGGATGACCTGTGGCTACGCTGGGCTGCTTTGCTGCACGATATTGCAAAGCCTGCAACAAAACGTTTCAGCAAAGAAGAAGGCTGGACGTTTCATGGGCATGAAGCAGTGGGCGCCAGGATGGTGCCTAAAATTTTTGCACGTTTAAAACTTCCGCAGAATGAAAAAATGAGACTGGTGCAAAAGCTGGTAGCGCTGCATTTGCGGCCCATCAGTCTTACAAAAGAAAATATAACAGACAGCGCCATAAGGCGTTTGCTTTTTGATGCCGGCAATGATATTGATGCTTTAATGATGTTGTGCGAAGCTGATATAACAAGCAAGAATAGAATAAAGGTAAAACGCTATTTAAGCAATTTTGAAATAGTGCGTAAACGCCTTATTGAAGTGGAAGAGAAAGACAAAATACGTAACTGGCAACCACCTATAACAGGTGAGATAATTATGGAAACTTTCGGGTTGCCGCCCGGCAGGCAGATTGGTATTATAAAAGATGCCATACGCGAAGCCATACTTGACGGTGAAATTCCAAACGATTATGAAGCCGCTTATAATTTAATGATTGAAAAAGCCGCTGTGCTGAATTTAAAGCCATTGGCATAAAACATTGCATAACATTTTTTTTATGTATTGTTGCTGTTTGATTTTAAAATAGCCTGCAGAACACAAGGCCTGTTAATAAAAAAAAGTATGCATAACCAGTATGATTTTTGCATGAAAAGCTTAATTATAATCGAAATAATAAATTGACATATAAATAATTCTACCCATGGCAGTTTTAAAATTCAGGGCATATTACGAAGAAGATGAAGCCGTTTACAGGGATGTGGTGATAAAGCATTCTCAAAATTTTTTCGACCTGCACAATGCAATCTTAAAATCTTATGAGTTTGACAATAAACACCAGGCAACTTTTTACAGGAGCAACGATAACTGGCAGCGCGGCAGGGAAATTACGCTTGAAAAATATGATAAGGAATATAAAGCCGAACCGCTGATAATGATTAATACCACCATTGGCAGTGAAATCCGTGACACGAACCAGAAGTTTATTTACATCTATGATTTTGAAAAAAGCTGGACCTTTCATATTGAGCTTATTAATGTGTCAAAAGAAGAAAGCAGTAAAATAATTTACCCGGCAACATCGAGGGTCGAGGGTATTGGCCCGCAACAATATGGCACCCGCAGCCTGCTGGGTAAAAAATTTGTAGATATTGAAGAGAAATATGATTTGCCTCAAAACAATGAAGGCTTTAGTGAGGAAGGAGAGGAGACTGAGACTGGTGTAGAAAGTAATGATGAAAGTTCTGATGACGAATAATGCTGTATTTGCTCAAATGTGTTTATAAAAAGAGGCGGTCTTAAAGCAAGACTGCCTCTTTTTATTTAGCGATTAAATGTCGTAACGTAATGCAGCTACCACTGTATGTTGTCTTCGATATATTTTATTAAATCATCGGCCATTGCCTGCTGCTCGTTTACATGCGGATGACCGGGCGTATTCTTATAAGGAAAAAAATGTGCAGTAATCTTTTTATCGTGCATATTTTCTACAGCCTTTGAAACATAACCCGGCCATGCTGAACCTTCTTTTGTAGCGTCCATATTTCCCAGGGCACAAATAATATGGGCTTTGGGATATTTACCGCGAATGCTTTCAATAAAATTCTGGTAGGCTTTAATAATTTGTTCCGGCGATGGCGCTGTTGTGCCAAAACGATGTTTGAATTGTTCATGTTGCGGCTGTTGTACCAGCCAGCAATCATTCTGGAATAGATTAATAACCACAATATCCGGTGAGTATTTGCTGAAATCCCATTTGCCGTTCACGTCATCGCCATATAAACGGTCATACATCTCTGGCATTACCTGCGGAAACCAGCTTATTAAAATGCCAATACCACTGCGGGCAATACAACTGTATTGCGCACTGAAATGTCTTGCAGTGATAGCAGCGTAGCTTAGGTAATTATCTTCAAACGGCGGCGTGCCTCTGTCCTGGCCGCTGGTATCCAGAACGCCATAACCGCAGGTAATAGAGTTACCATAAAATTCTATTTTTCTTTTTTGGGCTGCAGGCGCTCTGGAAATAGTTGTGCCCGCATCAAGCTGAAACTGGTAGAACCATGTTCTCCCAAAAACCCATTCTGTTCTTTTAAAAAGCTGCACCGTATGCCTTCCTGTTTGCAGGCCGGAAGCAAGCGTGTATAATTGTTTTGAAGAATCCATTTTTATATCAGGCATAAGTTGCCCGTCAACGATAACTTTAAAGTAATTAGTGCCTTTTTCATCGCGGAGTAAAGCTTTCACACCGGTTCCTTTGAAATTAATGGTGATGGAATTTCCCGGCCAGCTTAGCATAGCCGAATCATCATTAACACTTACGCGGCCTTCGTAACGAATACGCGGATCATTGCTTTTAATAATGTTTTGCGTAAACCCATTCAACGAAATGGCGCAAAATATAATTACACTTATAAAATTTTTCATACTGTATTCAGCGGTTGTTTGAGCTAACAGCAATATACATGTTGCGCTATTAAGTTTATTATGATGAAGATTGAACCGTCGTTTCCACGATAGGAGAAATCTCTTGTATTATTAACCACTTAAATTTTCAGGAAATGTTTCGTTGCCTCAACAAAAAATTTTACTGCATAATTTCTACCTAATAGCTTTTAAAGCACAACATGTAATACTATTATTGTTAAGATTGGCTGACTACAGCCAATCTTAATTATCATAACAACTGTATTAATCTTTTTTGATCATTATAAAATAACCGGTGCCAACATTATTGACTTTTGCATCTGCTGATGGCAACGTTACCTTTCCTGCCGGAAAACTTTTACTATACACATTGTAATAACGATACTGCGCAACAATCTGTCCCTCTTCTTTTTTAAAATCATTCAGCCAGGCTGGAATGGTTGAGTGATAGTTGGAGTCCAGGGTTTCATACGCCACATACACTATTGCATCTTCATCTGTAGTAAAGCTTAAAAAATTGTCAGCCGCCGTGTCTTTTTCATTAATATTGGTTTTAATAAAAGTCAACCCTTCATACCTGCCAACATTACTAAAGTTAATTTCTTCCGTTGCCATAGTCAACACGGTATCTTTATTATCAAAAAACGGTGATTCGCCTAACGTCATTGTTGAAACGCGATAAGGTATTCCGTTAGCGGAAACGGGGTTTGTAACCAGTACATCACTCCTGCTTTTTAAAGGCACTCTTAAATTAAAAGTATATTCCGCCGTATCATTGTCTTCGTCGTAAACCTTAACCGGAATTGAATAATTACTGCCTGCAATTAATGGTATGCCTTTTAATGTGCCGTCGGGGTAAAGGCGCAAACCCGGCGGAAGTTTTGTTTCATCCGCAATAAAAGTTAATACACCGTTGCCGCCGCTGGCATTTATTTTAGCGCTGTAAAATTTTGCAACCTGTGCATCGTATAAAAACTGCCAAGCTATAGATGGTTTTATATTTACTCTCAGGATGGTTTCAGCCGTTGATGTTTTGCCTTTATCATCGTAAGCAACTGCTTTTATAATGTTGTCGCCGCCGCGGGCTTTTAATGCAAGTTTATAAGGCGCTTTCTTAAAAGTTTTTGCTGATTTGCCATTGTAAAAAACTTCCACCTTTTTAATGCTTCCGTCGGCATCGTGTGCGGCAATTTCAACGTTAATTTTTTCTCCAGCCTCTGCCGTTTGTTTATAGGAAGGTGTTTTAAAAAATACTGTTGGATAAATATTGCCGTCATTAATTTTTGAGTAAGCCCAATCCGTTAAATTCTGTGTGCTGGCTGCAACCCACATCACGCCGTGATCATAACCTTTAAAATTTGAATAACGCGGATTTACACCGGTAACCCAAGTTGCGCCTGTATCATTTACAGCGCCATTTAAGTGACGGATATCCGCAACATTTTTGCGCAGCGATCTTGAAAAATAATCGGTCTCACCCTGGTTGCACCATATAGGAATATCTTTTACTTTAGTTGAATCTCCATGAAAAGCCATGCCCATTGTAATGCCTGCTGCAAAATAGCCAGGATATTGTTGTATTATATCAAAGGTGCCTTCTCCACCCATTGAAAATCCGCAAACATATATTCGTTGCGGATCTGCCTTACCATCGGCAATAAGACTGTCTGTTATTTTTTTCAGGTCATTAAAATGCTGCCGCCATCCTCGTGAAGTTGCAGGCGCAATAATGTAAGTGGGAATTTTTTGTGTATTGTTGGAGAAGTTGTGCCACATGCGCACAATAGGGTCAACCGTATTGCGCAGGCTTGCATGATCATCTTCACCGCAACAGCCATGCATTGCTAGTACAACAGGATATTTCCTGTTTTTCTTCATGCCTGATGGTGTGTACAAGTAATACTCTGTAGAATCTTCTGTGTGCCAGCTCCATTGCGGTAATCCTTTATAATCTATTTGCTGTGCGCACAAATAATGAGCAGGTAAAATAAAAATAAAAGCAAACAGTTTTTTCATGTGTCTAAGATATTTCATCAGTCTATTAAAGTATATCAAACTATATTAAGAACAATTTGAAAAAATATATTATGGCAGATGCGCTTAATATTGCATCAGGCTTATTTAATTAGTGTATTATTTAAATTACAGCGAATGTCTGTAAGCAACCATTGTAATTTATTATTCATTCAATGAAAAATTTCTAATGATAAATGCTAAATAACAATTTGAAAAATTATGCTGTGATACTTTTTCAAGAAGTGCAAAAAAAATATATGCTTTTGATATTTGCATTATTTTTTTATGTGGTATCAATAGCACAGCCTGGCACCAAAACCACATCTGAAGGCATAATAACTTACGCTTATCGAAATAATGCCAAAGAACTTAAAGAGGCGCCGCCGCTTCAGCTATATTTTAAAAATAACACAGCGCATCTTGTGCAAAGCGGAAGAAGGGCCAATAGTGAAGACCTGTTTATTGATTACAACCACCAGGAGGCCTTTCAAATCCTCACCATGAAAGATGGCAGCCACTATATTTTAAAAACACCGTTTAATGATTTTGAAAAGGCAACTGTTTTAAATGATACGGCAACAATACTGGGATATCATTGCCAAAAAGCAAAACTTACCATTCGCTCAAATACAATTGAAGTGTGGTTTACGAATGAAGCCGGTATAAAGGGCAGCCCGTCTATCAGTGTTGCACCTGCATTGGGATTAATATTAAAAATGGTGCGCAACGGAAGTTTTGAAACATATGCAACATCTGTAGATCTTAAAAAGATAAACGACACAGATGTTGCTATGCCTGCAAATAACCTGCAGGTTGTGGACGAAGCCACCTATCGCAGGAAACAGATTGATAACCGCTTTACTACTATCCCTGTTTTCAATCATCAGCAAATAAATTTTGGCGATACTATTATTAATCCTAAAGACGATGAAATAAATACTGTGTGCCGGTATGCCGGCGGTACGGTGGTTGTAAAGAAAATGAAACTGCCTGCTATGCAAAATGCGCTGGTGTTTGCCAGTTTAACTGAATATTCCAATGGCGATGCATACGATCGCACCGGCAGCGTGTTTATTATTCCCTTCGATAAAAAAATAAATTTCCTGGATGCATTAAAAAGTGGCGTAAAAGTATTGCCGGTTTATAAGGATAAGCAGCAGCAGGAATACCAGGGCGTGGTTGAAACAAAAGATTATCTGCCCCCGCTTGAATTGATGCGTTTCTTTACACCGTTTGGTGTGCGGCATTATAATGAACGCTCAAAAATTGAGGGCTATAACTGGGCTGATTCTGTAAACTATAAACAGGATATAACAGAGCTGTTACCACGCCTGAATAATGAAGTTTGGATTGGTGTTTACATTGGTAATTATGATAAAGGCGGCCATATCATAAACCTTGACCTGGAATACCATGAAGAAGAAGCCGACAGTATTAAAAAACAATATTGGGTGCAGCCAGTATTCAATACGCTTAACCTTATGGAAATGGCCCAGCAGAATTATGGTACTATGTTCGACGATGATTCGCTAACTGTTACGGTAAACATTCCGAAAGGATTAAAAAATGCCGCATTGCGTTATATTGCAACAGGCCATGGAGGATGGGGTGGCGGCGATGAATTTAATAAAAAGCTAAACGAAATATTTTTAGACGGCAGGAAAATATTTGAATTCATTCCCTGGCGCACCGATTGCGGGACTTACAGGATGTTCAATCCTTCCTCAGGGAATTTTGGCAATGGCGTTTCCTCCTCCGATTACAGCCGCAGTAACTGGTGTCCCGGCACCACTACCAACCCGGTATATATTCCGCTGAATGATCTTGCAGGAGGCACACATACATTAAAGGTCGCTGTTCCTTTAGGCAAACGTGAAGGCAATAGCTTCAGCGCATGGAATATATCCGGCTGTATAATAGGCGAAGTGGAAAATTGATATAAGGATTTGCAAATAAGGCATGTTTATTAATAAAATTTTACCGATGAAAATTGTTGTTTTAGATGGCTATACTTTAAACCCGGGCGATCTTTCCTGGAAAGAAATGGAAGCGTTAGGTGAATTGATTGTTTATGATCGCACAAACCCGTTGCAGATTGTGGAACGCGCAAAAGAGGCAGACATTGTACTCACCAATAAAGTGCCGCTTTCAGCACAAACCATTAATCAGCTTGCCTCATTGAAATATATCGGCGTACTGGCAACCGGTTATAATATAATTGATGTGGCTGCAGCACGTGCAAGGAATATTCCTGTATGCAATGTGCCGGGTTACAGCACAGCTTCTGTGGCGCAGTTAACGTTTGCCTTGCTGCTTGAATTAACACATCATGTGCAGCGCCACAGCGATGCTGTTATAAAGGGCAAATGGTCTGCATCGCCTGATTTTTGCTTTTGGGATTATCCTTTAATGGAACTTGATGGTAAAAGCATCGGCATCATTGGTTTTGGCACTATCGGGCAGAAAGTTGCTGATATAGCGTCCGCGTTTGGTATGCATATAATTGCCAACAGCAGAACGGAAACCAATCAGCAGCATCGTAAAAATTTTAAATGGGCAGGCGTGCAGGAACTATTGCAACAGGCAGATGTAATAAGTATTCATTGTCCTTTAACTCCTGAAACAAAAGGCCTTATTAATAAAGAAAGTTTACGACTGATGAAGCCTTCTGCTTTTTTATTGAACACAAGCCGCGGCCCGATTGTTATTGACGAAGACCTTGCCGATGCATTAAACAACGATATAATAGCAGGCGCGGGCATTGATGTGCTTTCCACAGAACCACCCTCTTTATCCAACCCTTTATTAAAAGCAAAAAATTGTATGATCACACCGCACATTGCATGGGCTACAAAAGAAGCCAGAACACGAATGATGAACATAACATTAGCCAACCTTTCTGCGTTTTTTAATGATAGGCCTGTGCACGTGGTGAATTGATAAAACTTAATTACTATGTTTTATTAAAATGCAATAAGTTTTTATATAACCTGCGCTGATGTGCTGTTACCTGTTTAATAATTACTGCGATTAATATCATTGGTTAAATTAACAAAGAGCCTGTTACACCATTAAACAGTTTATGGGGGTTATGCTTAGGGCCGTTCAGAAATGGGCGGCTCATTTGTTTAATGAATGCAAGAAGAATTATTGCCAAAAACTGCTGAAAATAAAAGCAATAAAAAAGCCCTGCTGGAAAGCAAGGCTGCATAGAATCTCTAACTTAATGCTATGAACCCATCACAAAAATGCTTTATTTATGTAACTAAATTGTGAACGGAACATTAAGTGTATATTAAGGATTATAAATTCAGGTCTAACATTGTCCAGCCTTTCCACCAGTTAGCTTCATCGCCTGAGGCACCTGCAGCGCCTTTGAAACTAACTTTACTGAAGAAACTGTTTGATAATTTGGGAGCGGAAAAGCTTGCGCCGCTTAACAAAGGTGAATTTTCCTTTGGCGTTATATCAGGATTTGAATAATCAAATGGTGCCGTTAATAATACATCACTGTTGTTGGTTAATATTGAATTGCCGTAACCTGCGGTTAAAAACCACTTGCTTACAGCGTCTTTATCCCAGCCGGTAGGCGAAGCGCTTGCAGCATAATCAACTGGAACATTACAACCTGCTACAACTGTATTTTGTATTTGCAGCGTATTTGCAGTTATATTATTATCAGTTGGTGTGCCCTTGCTGGCATCAATTAAAATACCTGTGGGATAACCCATTATAACAGAATTAAATATTGATATACTTGAATTTCTTCTTATTTGTGCACCAGCAAGAAACAGGCTGTTACCGGCATTATTAAGTGCAGCGCGTGGGCCAATAACCGTAATGTTACTGTATGTGCCTGATGTTTGCGGCATTAAAGAACTTCCGTTAGCATCGTTATCGCTTTCAAAAGATTCGCTTTTTGAAATATCGGCAATGGCAGAATCCCTTATTACAATACCAAACTGCACGTTGCCGCTCCAGCCATTATCCGTATCAAAATCATCATCCAGCGTGCTTATAAATACAGTGTGCTTAAGGTTTACATTACCTCCAAAACATTCAATGGCATCGTCGTTCGCTTTGTATATTTCCACATAGTCAACAGTAGTGCTTTTTCCTACGCCGGCAAGTGTTAAGCCGTTAAGTTCATTGTCAGGTAAATAAGCGTAGCCTGCATATTCAATACGCACATAACGCAATATGCCGGAATTGTCATCATCGTTTGTGCCGCCAAACAAGCCCAGGCCTTCGGCAGTGTTTACGCCGCCTTCAACAGAACCTGTTCCCTGCACGCCATTATAAGACGCATTTGTTTTTGCATTTCCAAGTACAACTATGCCACCCCAGTCACCTCTTTGCGGGTTTGCCTGGTCTGAAGTAAAAATAATGGGTTTATCAGCAGTGCCATCCGCTATAATCTGGCAGCCTCTTGTAATAACCAATGCGCCCCTTGTTGAACTGCCTTTTTCTCCCTTTATAACAGTGCCCGGTTCAATGGTAAGCTTGGCGCCGTTCACTACGTAAACAAATCCACGGATCTTATATACATAGTTCGCTTTCAGTGTCCTGTCTGAAGAAATCTTTCCTTCAAGAACAGTGTTTTCTTCAGTAGAATCACTGCCACTGCCGCCCGGGTGAATAATTACATCTTCCTGAATTTTGCGGCATGAACCTAATAATAAGATTAATAATGCTGCACAGCTAAGTAGCTTGTTCATTTGTATTTGATTTAAAGTTTTAATTTATTTTATATTATATGAAAAAGACAGGCTTACGTTAGTACCGTAATTCCTTGATATAGCCAACGCGTCAGCGCCTTTATTGTACACTTTGTTGCCATCGAGGTCGTGATAAAAATTGGCGCGCTTGTTTATAAGGTTTGCAATGTTGAGCTTCAATTCACTCTTATTATGCATTAATTTCTTGGCAATCTGCAGGTCGAGCAGCGGCCTTGGCGCTTCCCATATAGCAGGCACCTGCTCGTTGCCCACATACAATATGCGTCTTCCAATCTGATTGAATAACATAGTTGTACTTAGCCCAATTTCCTGTACATCATACTGTAGGGCTGCATTTATAAGATATGGCGACTGGCCCTGCATTGGCCTGTTAAGCGATTGCTCCTGGAACTTTACGCGGTTGTAGATGTAAGAGAAATTTCCCTGCACGGTAAAGCGCTCGAAAGCAGGCCAGAAATCAAGCTTTTTGCGAAACTCAATTTCACCACCAAAAGTTTGCGCTTTTGAATTATTGTTATCGAGATAATTAAATGTGCTTGAGCCTCCGGCACCTGTCTGGTTAAATGCAAGCTCTATCGGGCTTTGGAAATATTTATAAAATGCGCCGAGGGTAAAGAGTTCACCGGGCCGGCTATATACTTCATAGCGGATATCGGCATTGGTGATTTTTGTTCTTACAAGGTTAGGATTGCCAATGATAGTGGCGCCTACTTCAAAATCATAAAACGCTGTTCCGGTCAGTTCCCTGAATTCCGGCCTTACAATGGTTTGCGAACCGGCAATTCTTAAATTAGTCCTGTTGTTTAATTTAAAAGTGATATTTAAGGCAGGCAAAAGATCGCCTTTCTTTTGCCAGTTAAAACGTGGGTCTGATTTATAAACACTGCCTACTAATTGGTCAAAATATTCATAACGGGCGCCCCAAACTATGCGTAACCAATCGGTGAAAGCATTATCAAATTGAATATAACCTGCATTTAAAATTGAATTGGCTATATACCTGTAATAAATGCCGGGTATTTCATCAAAATGAAGTTGGTTACTGCCGTCGCCGAAATTTGAAGCATTGAATATCTGCGACGGGTCGAGCGCTTTTAATCCCGGATTATCGGAAGGCAATGTTACCGAGAAAGGACGTGCATCATAAATCCTGTCTTTCACCTGGAAATTATATCCGCCTTTTACAGTTTGTTTTTGACCAAACAGGTTAAAGCTGGTAGTAATATCGCCGCCGGCATTGTATATATAATCATTCAGATCTGAATAAAATATACTTCCTGTTTTTTGGGACAATGTGTTTGATAACAAAGCAAGGTATGGCGCCGTATCGTCTCCTGCTGCCTGGTTGTATTGTAAGCGTCTTTGTTTGGGAAGATATTGATCAAGAATGGTGAAGCTGCCAAACCAGTTAATCTTGCTTTTCAGCGATGGGATATTGTGCTCGCCACTTAACTGCGTATTGAAAAAAGTATTGTTTCTGAAAGCATATTCATAGGCTTTTATATTCTCGCCGGTTTGTGCATTCGATTCAAAATCTTTACCTGTACGCAGGGTTGTATAGTCAGAAGAATTTGTATTAATAATATTTCTGAAAGAAATTTTGTGATTGCTGTTAAGCCTTAAAGAGAAGTTGGCCAACGCACCCCATAAAACATCGTTTGAATAACGATTGTTATGATACCGGAACGAAGGATCGGCTTTTGTTCCATCTATATTATAGAAGCTGTTGTTGTAATCAAGATTCTTTAAACTCCTGTTGTAGGTAACAGAGATAACGCCGCCGAGGTCTTTATCTTTCAGTACCTTGCTTGCAAAGCCGGAGTTAAACTGGAAAGTTTGTCCCAGGGTTGGCAAAAAACTGCCTTTCTTTTCGGGCGCCCAACTGCCTGAAGCTACTGGTGTGCCGAGCTGTGTTTTTTCACTGCTGCCTAATACCGAAAACTGGTTTTTTGTGGGGAAGTTACCTGGCAAAGCCCTTGTGCCATCGTCAATGCCAAGCCAGTCGAGCTTTCCTCCTTTATATATATAAAAATCTTTGCCAATGGTATTGGTGTTGAAATTGGTACCTACCTGCACATTCATAAAATTCCTTGAGGGAATATCTTTTGTATTCACCTGTATTAAACCGCCTGCCCATTCTGCAGAATATTCAGGTATGAAGGTTTTATTTACGATGATATTTTCAACAATAGACGAAGGAAAAATATCGAAGGAAAAAGTTTTCCTGTCGGGTTCCGTGCTGCTTAACAAAACACCGTTAAGCATGGCCTGGTTATAGCGGTCGCTTAAGCCGCGTACCACAATATATTTGCCTTCCTGCATTGATAAGCCTGTAACGCGTTTTAATGCTTCACCGGTATTTTTATCGGGCGAACGTCTTATGGCTTCTGCAGAAATTACCTGGGCAACTGCATTTGTATTTTTCTGAAAGCTGATTAGCGCATTGGTGCTTTCCCTGCGTGCAGAAGTTTTTACCGTTACTGCCTGCAAATCGTTGCTGGATGCTGTAAGGTTAATGTTTAAATCTTCTGCTGATCCGGGTATAATGCCGCTTATTGTTTTGGCAGTGAAGCCCACTGCAGATACTTCAATGGTAACGCTGTCTTTTGCGCTTATATTTAATGTAAAATGGCCATCTACATCTGTAACAGTGCCTGCGGTGCTGCCGGCTACTTTAATACTGGCCCCTGTGATGGCATGATTTGATTCATCAACCACCCGGCCTGTTATTTTGCCTGTTTGGGCCAGTGCTGGTAACGAGGTAATAAATATTAGAAAGATGATTGAAAGTATTCTTGCTGCCAAATTTCCACCTTGCATAGTTAGTATTTATGGCTGCAAAGGTGTTACGTTATAATTACCTCAATGTTATGCTAATGTTACGGCAATGTTACCAATGTGAATGGTGAATGTATGCGGTGAAAATTTGTTGAAGCTTTCATTGCGGGCCTGTCAATATAGATTATATAAGTTTAAAGCTTAAAATATTATTATTCCTGCGGGCAGGCGGCTGTTGCCCAATCATTATTTTTGCCGAAACATTTTTTTGATTGAGCAGTATTAAACAATTGGCGGGACAAACTTTCTGGTATGGCGTAAGCGGTATAGCAGCAAGGTTTATTAATTATTTATTAACGCCGTACCTTACTTATTCTGCGCTTATTTCCACGGCAAACTATGGGCAGATGACTGCAATGTATGCGGCCATTCCTTTATTCAATGCCATTTTTACCTATGGCATGGAAACAACTTATTTCCGGTTTATGCGCAAAGATGTTGATCATGAATCGGTGAATAACACATCTACTATCAGCCTGCTTATAAGCTCCGTTGTATTAACAATTGTGCTATGGTTAAACCAGGATTGGCTTGCCAAAGCCACATCGCTTGCAGAATTCCCGCTGCTGGTGCAATTAAGCATTATCGTTATTGGACTTGATGCGCTTGCAACCATTCCGTTTGCAAGGCTGCGGTATGAAGGCAGGCCCAGGCTATTTGCCCTTATAAAAATTGCAAACATTTTAATCAATATAGGTTTTACGGTTTTTTTTCTGAGCTATTGCCCGGCAAAAGCAAAAGCCGATCCCAACAGTTGGGCGATTATCATTTACAGGCCTGATCTTAATCCTATTACCTATGTTTTAGTTGCCAATGCACTGGCTTCTTTGTGTACCTTATTTTTATTAGGCAAGTGGATATTACCCAAACGCTGGAGTTTTAATACTGCATTATGGTTAAGCATGATGGCTTATTCGCTGCCCATGCTCGTGGCTAATTTAGGTGGCACTGTTAACGAAACTTTCGACAGGCTTATGCTGGGTTGGTGGCTGCCAAATGCCAATGGCTATGCAGATGAACAACGCGGTATTTATGGCGCCTGTTATAAGCTATCCATTCTTATCACACTATTTATCCAGGCTTTCAGAATGGGCGCTGAGCCTTTCTTTTTTAAGCAAGCTGAAAGCGATAACCCACAAAAGACCTACGCCCGTGTTACTAAATTTTTTGTAATAACGGTGGCGGTAATGTTTTTGGGCGTTACTTTATTCCTGCCGGTGTGGCGATATTTTATTGATGAAAAATATTGGGGCGGGTTAAGGGTGGTTCCCATTCTTTTACTGGCAAACATGAGCCTTGGTATTTATTATAATCTCAGCATCTGGTATAAACTCACCAATAAAACAATGGCAGGCGCTGCGATTACGTTAATTGGTACTGCTATAACCATTGTTATCAATTACTTTTTTATTCCAAAGTACAGTTACGTTGCATCAGCATGGGCAACTTTCCTTTGTTATGCAAGCATGATGGTAATAAGTTTTATATGGGGCCAGAAAGAATACTACGTGCCTTATGCATGGAAAAAATTACTGGCATATATTATCATTTCCGTTTTGATTTTCTTTTTACATAATGTAATTACAGGCTTTTATGATAATATCATATTCAGCTTAACCATTGCAGTGTTGTTTATACTTGCCTTTATATTTTTTATTATAAAGATTGAAAAGAAAGAATTTGTTCAGTTTCCTTTTATTGGCGGGCTGGTAAAAAAATATTTTTGACAGGATATTATGTTGTTGCCACAGGTGCACAGATAAAAATACATCTATGCATCTGTGGTAACTTATTAAGATGATTAATTTATTTCGCGTTCCAAACATTATTGCTTTTATCCGCATCTGCATCATGTACTTCGCCCAAAACAATCTTAGTTATTTTTTTGGATGAAGCAAAGCTGATAGAAGTTTCATTGCGCTTTTCCCAAACGGCAATGCTTTGGTGCAAAGCTTGCGTTGTTCCATCTTTATAATAGATGGTGAGATGAACGGGAACAGGTTTACTACCTTTCATTATAACCGTAACAGTAATGTTGCTGCCGTTTTGTTTTACACTGCTGATGGCAAGATCGGGATAGCCACGGTCATAAAACCATTTTTGCCAGAACCAGTTTGAATTTTCGCCGCTGCCCGCATTCATGCAGTTAAAAAAATCGAGTGGCATGGGATGTTTGCCATGCCATTGTTCAATATAATAATGCAAAGCTTTTGTAAACAGTTCATCTCCCAGCATATCTTTTATATACAAATAGGCCATTGCAGGTTTTGCATAAGCATTTAAAAAATAGTTTTCGCCTTTTTGTCCTGTACTTAATGCAGTAATGGGTTCATCAAAATCATAATCAGCGCTGTGGTTATAAGCGTTCATGCCATAATCATCCACAATAGAAGAATCAATCATCGGTGAAATAACCCATTCCCCAATAGAAGCCCAGCCTTCATCCATCCAGGCATATTTTGTTTCATTGATGCCCATATAAAACGGGAACATGGTATGAAAGATTTCATGATCGGTTAATGCAATGGCATCTGTTTTATCTTCAAGCGGGTTATCGTTTACCATCATGGGATATTCCATCTGGTCCAGGCCGTCAAATACGGTTTCATGTGAATATGGGAAAGGCCATGCGGGAAACGTAAAACTCATGCTCTCCACTGTTTTTCTTGCATAATCTATTACATTGTAATAGTCATTATGCTGTGGATTGAAAACCGCATCAACCCTTGTTCTTCTCTGTGTGGTTTTATCAACCACAAGACTGCTTGCATACCATATATAATGATTGCTGGTGGCAAATACAAAATCTGTTACACTATCTGCTTTAAACTTCCATGTGTTGTAAGCATTTTGGGCGGTTACATTGCCAGCATTCAAATCACTTGTATCAATCACTTTGGTGATGTTATCGTTTTTTTCTGCCAAACTTATGCGTTCTGCAATTGCAGGGGCATACACCTCACCGGCATTCAGCAGATCGCCGGTTGCACAAACAATATAGTTTTTCGGAACCGTAATATTTACATCAAAAGAGCAGAAATCATTATACATTTCCAGGTGACCTGTATAAGGGGTCCTGTTCCACCCGTCAATATCATCATACACAGCAATTCGCGGAAAGAAATAGGCGATAAAGGCAGAACTGTCGTCAACCATTCCGGTTCTCTGATGAGAAGTTTTATTGAGTATATAAGAAAAATCAAGATGCAGGTTCATCTGCTGCCCGGGCATTAATAAAACATGCTGCACACTCATGTTGGTGCCTTTTGCTTCTTTTAGTTTTTGACTGTTACCGTCAACAGAAAAATTAGTTATTTGAACGCCGTCGGTTAAATCGGCCGTATCAATTGGTGAATCGCGTTGAGAACCCTTTTTATAGAGATTAGGGTAAAGTTTGAAAACTATTTCCTTTAATGTATCAGGGCTACTATTTATATATGCAATGTCTTCACTGCCCGATACAACTCTTGTTACAGGATTAAAGCTCACACGAATGTTATAGTGCGCCGTGTTTTGCCAATAGTTTTTACCAGGCTTGCCATCTGCTGAGCGGGTTTGCTTGTTATAAGCAGCTTCATAATTTCTTGCAACTGGCAATGTTTGTGCATTCAGTTGAATACAAATAAGCGAGGTAAAAAAACAGGCAAAACATATTTTCATGCGCTAAAAATAAGCCAGTGCAGCTTTACTAAGGACAGAAAATATTTTAGTCGTTATTGAATTTTGTTAATAATATCTATGATGTTTGGATAGGTGTTTTGCAATTTTTCCATAATATCTTTTTTATCCACCCATTCAATCTGTTCAATATCTTCTTCCGTTTGGGGTATTAAACTTTGCGTGGCAGCGGCATGCATTTTAAACCAATGCGTTTCTTTAAAAACATCACTGTTTATGCGCGGTTCAAAATATTCGTGATGTGTTGTGCCTAAAAAGCTGTCGAGCGTTATGCTTTGCAAACCCGTTTCTTCCTGCACTTCACGCACGGCGCATTGTTCTATGGTTTCGCCTTCATCTAATTTTCCTTTGGGAAGGTCCCATTTGCCGCGGCGAAAGATCATAAGCAACTCAGCATTGTCATTAAAGACCAATCCGCCTGCTGCAATAATTTTTTTTGCCATGATGTTTGTTTGAGATTATACAATGTACAGTTTGCAATATTCAATAATAATATCTTCGCAGCATGAAGAATGAAAAAATTATTGCTGAAAAATTATTACAGGCAGAAGCAATTAAATTAAACCCGGAGCAGCCTTTTACCTGGGCAAGTGGTTGGAAAAGCCCGATCTATTGCGATAACAGGCGGGTACTTTCTTATCCCTACCTGCGGGATTTTATTAAAAGCGAAATGTGTAATATAATATTTGAGCAATACCCTGAAGCCGATTTGATTGCCGGTGTTGCTACAGCGGGAATTGCTTGGGGCGCCATGGCCGCCGACCAGTTGAAACTGCCATTTATTTATGTGCGGCCCAAGCCCAAAGAGCATGGCCTTGGCAACCAGGTGGAAGGTTTTTTTGAACAAGGGCAGAAAGCGGTAGTTGTGGAAGATTTAATCTCAACCGGTAAAAGCAGTTTGCAGGTGGTAGATGTATTAAGAAATAGCGGTGTTGAAATAGCGGGCATGGTTTCTATTTTTAATTATGGATTTAATGCATCGGAAGAAGCATTTAAAAAAGCTGGTGTGATGCTTGAATCATTAACTACCTATACTTCTTTGATAGACCTGGCAATTGAAAAGAAAATTGTTTCAGCAGAAACGGAAGAGTTGCTGAAAAGCTGGAGGATAAATCCGGAAGTGTGGGGAAGATGATAGAAAGTTTGTGTTACTTCTAAACTAAATATCGGCTATTGGTGTAAATGGCCGGACTGATTAAACAATGTTTTGTCAGTATTATCGTTTTTAAAACATAATCGTTGATACCATCAAAAACTTTATTTATATGAAATGGATAAGTGTTGTTGCTTTCATGTTTGTTATTGGAAGCACTGATGCACAGGTGATGCAAAATAAGCCGCAGTGGGGAACCATAAAAGTGCCGCAACTGAAATGCTGGGAATGCGAGCAGCGGCTCAACCAATATTTAACGCGTGAAAAGGGGCCAAATACCGATGCCGGTATTGTGCAATGGAAAACTGATCTACGCAACGGTATTTTAAAAATCCAATACATACCAGACCGTATAACGCTTGATTATATCCGCACGGCTGTAGCGAATGCCGGCTTTGATGCAGACAGCATTACGGCTGAAGAAACCACATACAAGCGATTGCCGCCGGCCTGCAAGAAAGCCAGTGATGGCGCGGGTTTCGGGCCGTTTAAATTCTGCAATCTCGATCCGGCAGACAGGCCGAAAGATTAGTGATAATGCTGCAGGAATGATTTTATTTCATCCACCGTTTTGTTCATGGCTTCTCCTTTTATAAATAATTTCTGAAAGGCAGCGCCGGCTGCAAAATTGATGAGTTGCTGAAAAGGAAGATGGTTATATATACCATAAATAAGGCCTGCCATAAAGCTATCTATACAACCTGATTTACCTGTTATTGTATCACTGCTGTAAGTGGCGGAGCTGTAAAAATTATTATTGTCAACAAAGTTTAAAAACATTTTGTTTGGTTCTTTTTCAGCAAAAATGGGTGTGCTGCTATTTGCAGCGATGCCACTAAATAATTACGTAATGCTTATTTAAAGTAATCTTGCAGTAAGACCGTTTTTGTAACCGTAACTTTGCTGTTCAGAATTAAGAATTAAGGCATTTGAAAAGAGAACTTGATTATTATTAGGTTTTATATAGCAAAGCAGGATGGCTTGTAACCATCCTGCTTTGCTATATATTTAATTAAAACTATTATCAATTACCATCCCACCAAACAGGATCCTTTGTTGTTAAACTTTGCTGAGGTTGCGGGTTGGCCAGTTTAGTGGTTGTTGCATACGGCCAGCGTAAAGGAATATAATCAACATATGCATTTTCAGCTAAGGCGAGGTGCGGATATCCGGTTCTTCTCCAGTCGTTATAGGTTTCAAGACTTAAAAAGTCAGCAACAAACTTTTCATTAATAATATTTTCAAGTGCATTGCCGGCAGTTAATGCAGGTCTTGAACTAATGTAGGCAGCGGCATCTGCACCAGAAACGCCTAACATATCCATATGCGCAGCTATAGCTTGCCGGTAAATCGGTTCAGCAGCTATGGCACCATTTTTATAAAAAGTTGCTTCTGCTTTTATAAATAATTGCTCGGCATAGGTTGCCAGGAACAAGGGTGCTCCGGCACCGGCTGAATTGTCTTCATTTAAAGGAAGATAGCCTCCATAAAATGTATTTAATGAAGAATAAATATTTGGGTCAGGAACAGCATCTATTCCCGCTTGCCTACCTGCGTACTCACCATCTTTGTTTTTAGCTGCAATAATTGGAAGCCGGGGATCATTTTTAATTTTGAGAGAATCTACAAAAGTTTTGCCTAATACAACACCCCCGGCACCGGGCAATGTGTTTTCATACCACGGATTCTCTGCACTTGAGGCGCCGGTGTAAGGCACAAAAGCATTATCGTCATTAGAACTAAACCCATTAGCCAATGCAGAAAGTGCTAAATCTGCTTGCGTAGATGCTGTATAGCCCGGGGCATTTGTAAGTCTTAAATAAAAACGTGCCTTGAGCATATAAGCAAATTTTTTCCATTTATCCATATCGCCCCCATAAATATAATCATCTGTTCCGGGTGCAACTTCGCTTGGCGTTTGGTTAGTGTAATAAATAGCACTATCCAAAAGGTCCTGAATGCCTTTGTATATATCTTCCTGGGCATCATATTTTGGCGTAAGGTTTTCCGGTACCTGGAATGCCTCGCTATAAGGCACATCGCCCCATACATCTGTTGTAATAGCCAGAGAGTATGCCATTAAAGTTTTACCAATAGCTGCATATTGATTATGTTGCTGGGCTTCGGCCATATTTATCATATCATGCAGATTTTTTAATACATTGGGATACATATAAAAGTTCCATGTATTATTTACATCTGCATCAGTAATAAAATAAGATTCATTATTTGGCGGTGCCTGGTTGAGCGATATTTGTTGCATCCAGTAGGCAGTAATAGTGCCGTTATATCCACCAACTATGCTTGTAGAAAGCGTTACTTCAGCAGGGGATAAAATTAGACTTTCAGAAACTGCTAATGGATTATTGGGGTCATCATTAATATCTAAAAATTTTTTGCACCCGGTGGCTGCAAAAAATATGAATATAACAGTAGAAATTATTTTTATTGTTTTTTTCATTAGTTATTTTTTTATTGCTTAGAAAGTTGCTTTTAAACCAAACAGGATGTTTTTGCTTGTGGGCGTCATAAAGTTGGCAAACCCTTGCCCGTTGCCGCTGCCATTAAGGCTTACTTCAGGATCGGCACCAAAATAATTTTTATGCAAAATGAAATTGGTAGCTGTTACATTTAAAGTAATTGATTTGAAAAAAGAACCTTTCAGCGTTTCATTAGAAAATCTATATGCCAGTGTTGCCTGGCGCAGTTTAAGGTAAGATGCATCCTGCAATGATGTTTCATCTATATTAGACCAAAGATTTTGATAGAAGGATTGATCTGTTGGTACAGCTGTAGTATTTGGTTTGCCGGTGCTTTCAATAATACCTGGAAATACTTTGGAGCCATCACGGTCTTCGGTAATTTTTGAAACACCATAAAAATCAAGATAATGACCATCCAGGTTCATTATCTGCCCGCCATGTTTCATATCTAATACAAAAGAAAGTGAGAAATTTTTATAGGTAAATTCGTTGGTTAGACCGCCCAGCCAATCGGGGGTTGCATTACCAATTGGCCCAAGGTTGTCATCCCGTTGCGGATAGCCATCATCATCCAATAACATTTCACCTGCATCATTTCGTTTAAAATGTGTGCCATAAATAACCCCATAGGGAGAATTAGCATAGGCAAATATGCCGGGGTTTACAAAACCTGCAAATTGAAGGTAAGGTACGCCGGGTGCTAACTCAAGTACTTCATTTTTAATTTTGGTAAAATTCACTGTAATATTCCAGTTGAAGTTCTTTGATTTTACAGGTATGGCACTTAGGGTTATTTCCACACCCCTGTTACGCATGCTGCCTGCATTTTCTGAAGCGCTGGCAAAGCCTGTTGCACCATCAAGCGGCACGCCTGAAGTTAACAAGTCAACACTCTTTTTACTAAAATAAGCGCCATCAAAAGAAATGCGGTTTTGAAGAAACTGCAGTTCAAGACCTACTTCAAATTCTTTTACCAATTCGTTTTTTAGAGGATAACCATACTGCGTGGTTAAAAGATATCCATTTTGGCCATTAAAAGGAAATGAAATATTTCCAATAGAGGCCTGGTAATATGGATTGGTTAATGAATATGGACCAACAGCATCGTTACCAACTGAAGAATAAGCAGCTCGTATTTTACCAAAGTTTAAAATAGGGTTATCAGACATTTTTAGTGGCTCTGTAAAAATGAAACCTGCACTTGCTGATCCATAAGGATAAAATTGATTATCGGTTGAGAGCACTGAGCTGCCATCATACCTGCCTGTCAACCCAAGGGTAAGCATTTTTTTATATTCCATATTGGCTTGTGCATAAAAACCAATCTTTCTGGTTTTGTAATAAGCATAGCTTGAAGTTACCGTAGAGGCATTTGATATATTATAAAAATTAGGCACATTCAAGCCAACACCCTGGTCAAACCTATTATCATTATAGTTGGTAAGTATATTATTGCCTATTAGCAATTCTGTAAACCAATCATTGTTAAAAGTTTTTTGGGCATCAACAATAAGATCGTTGTTAAATTGCTGGTAGGTTATAGCCCTGCTATAAACTCTCCCGGTCGGATAGCTGCCCACGGTGCCTATTGCTTCGTGATAATCGGTAGAATTGTAATACATGTCTGCTCCAAATCTTTCTGTTATGGTAAGCCATGACAGGGGTTTGTAGGAAAAGTTAATGGCCGGTAAAATCCTGTCAACCTTATCTTTTAAACCCGTATTATCAAGGAGCCAATAAGGATTATTGCGCGCAAGCCTGTATACGCGTTGTGTGCCATCTGGATTGGTAGTGGGAAACGGATCCCATGAAATAGGTGCTGATAATACTGTCCATAAAGGAGATTCCAAACTGTTGCCATCCAGAGTGCGCCTGTTGTCAGAATGCACATAATTAAACTGTGTAGTTAGACTAACCTTTGGCGAAAAATTAATTGAATACTTGGCAAAGAATGAATTACGGGTGTAATAGGTAGTGGGTACTATCCCATCATTCTTTAAGAAAGAATACGAAGTAACATAGCTTGATTTATCGCCAAAGCCTGATACACTTACATTATTGTCGGTTGTATGACCTGTTTTAAAAAAATCTTTAAATGGATCGTGCTTTTTTACGGGTTGCCCGTTTACTTTTAATGTATCCATTTTTGGTCCCCAAGAAGTACTGCCAAATTCGCCATTGTTGCCATCAACATAAACGCCGCCGGAGCCCTGTGCCCATGTATGCTGCAGTTTTGGTGTAAGCGGTGTTTGCACCATATAACTGCTGCTTACAGAAATGGTGGGTTTGCCCGAAACGCCGCCGCGTCCATTTTTTGTTGTAATAATTATAGCACCTCTTGAAGCGTTTGCGCCATAAAGTGCTGTAGCCGCAGCGCCTTTAAGCACGGTGATGCTTTCGATTATATTTGGGTCGATATCTATACCGCGATTTGATGTGCCGCCAGCACCTAAAGGGCCATCAGGATTTCCTGCTTCACCATTGTCAATAGGAATGCCATCTACAACAAACAGCGCCGTATTGTTGCCTGTTAAAGAACTATTTCCGCGTATTACAATTTGGGCAGAACTTCCAGGCTGCCCACTTGAATTGGTAATTTGTACACCCGAAACTTTTCCTGATAAAGCATTAACAATATTATCTTGCTTAGCATCTATTACCGTGGCTCCCTTAACCTCTTGTGTAGAATAAGTAAGCATTCTTTTTTCTCGCTTTATGCCTAAAGCTGTAACAACAACCTCACTAAGGGTTGCATTGTTTTCTCCTAAAGAAATGGCAAGTGTTTTTTCCGTACCAATAGTAACTTCTTTATCAGTAAAACCTGTTGCAGAAATAATTAATACATCGCCTGCCTTGGCCGGTATAGAAAAGCTGCCTTGACCATCAGCAGCAACACCGGTTTTTGTGCCCTTAACTTTAATAGTTGCATACGGTACCGGGGTATTTTTGTCATCGGTTACCTTACCTGTAAAAACATCGTTTTGTGCTAATACTGCAGATAAGCATAGGAATAATGCGAGGAGAGTGATTACACTTTTTCTCATGAAAGTCAATTTATTTTAGTGTGAAAGATCTGAAAGGATATATGACAATAAATTTTTTTGGACTGCTGCAATAATCAAATGTTTTTAATGGATTATTTTTTAAAAATCTTTATATTAATAATAATATGCACCTGATACCTATCAACATTTATACGCATTTCTTTTTTAAGCAAACGTTACCAAAATCTTCTTCGCTGTAAACTTATAGGCAGTAGTTTTGAGCCATGTGGATGATCTGCAAAAAAGAATGGAACCAGTTCTTCAGCAGCCTTACCGGCTACGTTGCGTTGGTTGTTTTTCTTTTATTGAACGGATTGATGTTTTTTGTATTTCCCAACACCAGCCTGCTCGATTTTGGTTATGCCTCACTTGATGGTTTCTTTTCTTTGGCGCCCTGGATTTTATTATTTCTTATTCCCACTATTACCATGCGCAGCCTGGCCGATGAATATAAAGGCGGCACATTTGAATTATTAAAAACGCTTCCGCTCACATCATCACAAATTGTTTGGGGTAAATTCTTTGGCGCCCTGCTTATTGTTTTGCTCGCTTTAATTCCAACAACCATTTATGCATTTTCATTGCAGCAGTTAAGCGCCGCCGGCGGTATAGATGTGGGCGCTACCATTGGCAGTTATATTGGTTTGTTTTTATTGGGCGCGGTATTTACGGCTGTAGGTTTATGCGCCAGCAGTTTTACCAATAACACCATTGTTGCCTTTATTGGCGGCGCATTTGTTTGTTTGATTTTATATGCAGGGTTTGATGCCTTAAGCCAGTTGCCTTTCTTTTCAAACGGGCTGGATTATTATGTGCAGATGCTCGGCATCAACTTTCATTATAAAAGTATAAGTAAAGGTGTGATTGATATACGCGATATCATTTACTTCCTGGCAATTATCCTGTTCTTTATGCTTCTTACAAAACAAAATATTGAGAAAAGATAATGAAGCCTGTCAATCAATATTTACGCCCCAAAAATCAATGGCTTATTTTGCTGGCAGCCTTAATTGTACTTATCTATACTTCAACTTTATTCCGCTATAGAGTTGATCTCACTGCCGAAAAACGTTTCAGCTTAAATGCATCAACCAGAACCTTGTTGAATAATGTTGACACAGCTATCAACATCACCGTTTTTCTTACGGGCGATTTGCCTGCCGATTATAAAAAGTTAAGTATTGCTACAAATGATTTATTAAATGAGTTTCGCGATCTAAGCAATAATAATATCCGCTTTCATTTTGAAAAACCCGGCGAGAATTTACCGGATAGCCAGCGCCTGAATTTATACGACAGCCTGCAGCGCCTCGGTGTTGTGTTTGAACAAAGCAGCAACATTGCAACGGGGAATGAAAAGGCAGTGCAGCAATTAATTATCCCTTCCGCCATTATTCAGTATGGAAATTACAGGCCGGTTGCCGTGGATTTAAGAAGCAGCCGCACGGTGTTTAAAAATTATAATGTGGTGGATGAAGACCCGCAACCGGATAAAGAAGCAACCTTAAATGCAGCCGAGGCTTTGCTGGAATACAAGTTTGCCAATGCCATAGATAAACTCACAAGAAAAGAAATTCCAACTATTGCATATTGCATTGGCAATGGGGAAGCAGGGCCGCAATATGTAAACGATCTTATTCAAAACCTGCGCAACGATTATAATTTAGCCTTATTTGATTTAAAACAGGCCTATCCGAATCCTGAACTCATCAATACTTTATTAATTGTAAAGCCTACTATACCTTTTACAGATGAAGACAAGTTAAAGCTTGACCAGTATGTGATGCATGGCGGAAAAATTGTTTGGTGCATTGATAAATTATATGCTGAGTTAGACAGCCTCATGCGCAGCCAGGCAGATTTTGTTGCCTTCGACCGCAACCTTAATATTGATGATCTTTTGTTCAGGTACGGCGTGCGCATTAATGGTAATCTTGTACAGGATTTAAATTGCAGCAAAATACCGCTGGTTACCGGTTACAATGCCGATGGCAGCCCGCGCATGCAGCGTTTTCCCTGGCCTTATTATCCATTTCTTTCTTCGCCCAATAATAATATTGTTTCAAGAAATTTAGACCGTGTGCTTTCTATTTTTCCCTCCGGCATCGACACCATCAAAGCGCCGGGTATAAAAAAGACGATCCTGCTATCAACCGATACTTCCAGCAGAATCATCAGTTCGCCGGCCATTGTAAGCCTTAATAAAATAATGGATGACATCAGCACTAATAATTTTGCTTCTTACAATGAACATTATATTCCGGTTGCGGTGCTGCTGGAAGGAAAATTCAATTCTTTATATGCCAACCGCCTTACGCAAGGCACGAAAGATTCAGTAAGCAAAGCTTTAAACAAACCGTTTGCATCAACCAATATAAATCCCACACAGCAAATTGTAATGAGCGATGCCGATATTGTAACCAATGCCGTTAGCAATACTACCGGCCCGTTGCCAATGGGGGAGTTGCCCTACGAAAATTACCGTTTTGCCAACCGTGAATTCTTTCTCAACTGCATAGATTATCTTACCAGCACTAGCGGTATTTTTGAAAGCCGTAATAAAGATTTCACATTGCGTTTATTAGACCGCAAAAAAGTGGAAGACCAAAAAACAGCCTGGCAACTGATAAACATTGCTATACCTATTGCATTAATCATAATGTTTGGTTTTATTTATCAGTGGCGCAGGAAAAAGCGTTTTGGGGTGTAATATTGCAAACTCATGTCACGAGATACTATCAGCTACATTGTATTCGGTATTGTTCTAATATTAGCCCTCGTTTTCGATCTTGGTCTTTTAAGCAAGAAAAATAAAACCGTTACCATAAAACAAGCTTTGCTTCAAACCATTTTCTGGGTAGCGCTCGGCCTGTCATTCTTTGTTTTTATGTGGTTTGAAAATGGTAAAACCCTTGCACTTGAATACATCAGCGCCTATTTAATGGAATGGAGTTTAAGCATTGATAACATTTTTGTGTTCATTCTCATCTTCACTTCATTCTCCGTAAAAGAACAATATTATTCCCGCGTGCTGCTGCTGGGTATATTGATGGCCATTGTATTCCGTGTCATTTTTATTACAGTGGGCGTTGCACTTGTAAACCGTTTTGAATGGCTGTTATATATCTTTGGCGCCTTCCTCGTATATACCGGCTTTCATATGTTTACCAGTAAAGATGATGAAGGCTTTGATCCCGAAACGTCAAAAGCTTATAAGGCTGTAAAGAAACTATTCCCGCTCACCAACAGCGATGGCGGCGGCAAACTATGGATACGGCAAAATGGAAAACGCTATTATACCACCCTGTTTGTGGTGGTAATGATGCTGGCTTCCATTGATCTTGTTTTCGCATTGGATTCTATTCCCGCGGTAATGGGCATTTCGCGGGATAAGATGGTGATCTATACGTCCAATATTTTTGCCGTGCTTGGCTTAAGAAGTTTATTCTTTTTGCTGAAAGGAGCTGTTGCCAAATTCGATTACCTGCAGGAAGGCATTGCCATTGTGCTGGTATTTATCGGGCTTAAAATGATTGGCGCACACTGGCTGGAGCAATGGCTCAGCCCAACCACGCTGGTGTTTATATCACTTGGTGTAATTATTATTTGCATTACAGGCTCTATTTTATTATCCATCAGGAAGAATAACCGCGCTAAACAATTGCAGGCATAAATGCTGCGCATTTTTACGTTTTATTGTTTGCCGATACCGCTTTTACATAGATGCTTGGCGAAAATGCGGGCTTGACAATACGCAACCTCAACTTTTGTTTTGCTATTGTGCTGCGTTTGTCGGGCGCGACGAAACTTTGCTCAACAAAAAATTTTATCTTGAGCTTTAAATAAAAATCAACAACAGTTCCGGCAGACGGAATGTTACTATCCGCACTTCGCCAAGTCCGAACGTTAGCCGCAATACATCTACCAGCTTTCGAATTTTAAATTGGTTACTTAAAAAAATACAATGAAATATATATCATTAATCATCCTTATTCTTTTTTCAACCTTGGTTTTAGCTGCTCAAAAAAATATCGTAACAGATACCAATTCAGTGAAGTCAATTGAAGGTATTGTAAAAAAAGTTTTGCAATTAGTGTCTGTAAAAAAGGGACAACAAAGAGACTGGGATGCATTAACTAATTTATTCTTGCCTACTGCTACTTTTACTGTACTTAATAATATGGATACAACTAACCGGCCGGTAGAAACAATTGGCCTTACTGAATTTATTGTATTACTGCATGACGAATATTATGAGCAAGGATACCTGGAGTACGAAATTGGAAAAGTAATCAATGAATATAATGGCATAGCAAATGTATTTCAAAGTTTCTATGGAAAAGATTCCGAAGGAGCAGAAGAACGCGGAATTAACAGTTTCCAATTAGTTTATTTTGAAAATAGATGGTGGGTAGCACATCTTTTATGGACATTAGAATCTAAAAATGAAAAGATACCTAAAAAATATTTACAAAATTAAAACATCATTATTACTTGTGTAGGCAGCTAATAACTAAGCTTGCGTTGTGTCCGAAGGGCAAGCAATGAAAAGCGCTGTTGAACGATAGGCGTAATTGCACAGGGATTATAAAAGGACAGTACATTGTAGTTTAAAAAGAAAGATTTCAACAATAACAATCATAAACTGAAAAATTATGGCAAGCATTAATCCACACATTAATTTCAACGGCAATGCAGAAGAAGCATTCAATTTTTACAAATCAGTATTTGGCGGAGAGTTCTCAAGAATAGCACGTTTCAAAGATTTAGCAAGTGCTGAATTCCCGGTAGCAGAACATGAAGCAAATAAAATAATGCACATTGCTTTACCCATTGGCAAAAGTTTTTTAATGGCTAATGATGTGCCTGAAATATTGGGACGAACAAACGAAAATGAGAACAGAAGCAAAATTGTAATTAGTGCAGAAAGCAAAGAAGAAGCGGACAGGTTATTCAATGGGCTTTCGGCAGGCGGGCAAATTGAAATGCCTATTTCCGACAGCCCCTGGGGTTCATATTTTGGTATGTTCAGAGACAAATATGGCATTGAGTGGATGGTGGACTTTGACTCAAATTATGAGGGGCAAATATAGCTGCAGGAAAACAGTGAACCCCTTTGATCTCAGGCATTGTGTCTTTGCCAACACCTGTTTCTTACAAACTATTTAAAAACTTAATCAGCTTACCCCTTTCTGCAGACGATAAATTCATAAACTGATCTTTGGCTTTTTCAGCTTCACCGCCATGCCATAAAATGGCTTCTTTAATGCTGCGGACATCATGTAAATAATAAGGCGTTCTGTTTGTTTTGGGAAGAGGCCAATTCCCTATAAAAGCATGGTGTATCATTCACGGCCGTTTGGCGTCAAATTCAGGGCCGCCATCGGCTAATCCGTGTCCCAAATCATGCAGTAATAAATCAGTATAAGGATGAATGCGCTGGTTGGATAATTGCGGTACGGCAAAACCAACTCCCGTTTGCATAGTTGGTATGCGGCATGGGCACAGATTTATGAATTCAGAAAATCACTTTCAGCCATTCATGGCTGCTTCATCCACAAACCAATGTAATTCGCCATGTACCGGCTTTATTATTTGCGAAGGATATTTTTCGGGGTCATATGGCTTATGCATTACATTGTTTAAAGCTGCCGCTTTGCCGCTTCCGCTTACAATAAAGGCTATTGAATGCGCTGCATTTGTTATGGGCGCTGTTATAGTTATGCGGTACATATCTTGTTGCTCCAGCCATAAATATGTACACCATTTGGTTTGTTCATTAACAGCATCGGCATGGCCGGGAAACAATGAAAGTGTATGCGCATCGTCACCCATTCCCAATAAAACAATGTCAAATGTTGGCTCGTTTGTGCCTTTATTAAAATAATGCTGCAACACTTCTTCATATTCAGCAGCCGAAGTTTCGGCAGTTATATTTTCTGTTTGCATAAAATGCACGTGCGCTTCATTTGCCGATACATGATCCAATAAAGTTTCGCGTATCATTCTTGCATTGCTGCGTTCATCACTGTAGGGAACAAAACGTTCATCGCCTATAAAAATGTTGGCGCGGCTCCAGTCGATTTTATTTTTATAGGCATCGCCTGCCAAAAGCGTATAAAGCCTTTTAGCCGTGTTGCCGCCTGTAAAAGCAATTGAAAAGCGTTCTTTGGTTGCCAGCGTTTTGCAGATGCAATCTACCATCCAGTTGGCAAGGTGTTCGCACAAATCATCATAATCTTTACAAACGTGCAGTTCCATTATTTAATAGTTTATGCCGAAGATAAACACAAATGTTTGATGGCCGGGTTTGTCTGTAAATAAAAAGGCCGGCGCAAAGCCAGCCTTAAAATATTAGTATCGTTGTATAAACTTATTTTAATTTTCTTTCATCAGAAACGGTAAGCTTGTGGCGGCCCTTCGTTCTGCGGCTTGCCAAAACTTTACGCCCGTTTGCAGTTTGCATGCGTTTGCGAAAACCGTGTACGCTTTTCCTGCGGCGATTGTGTGGCTGAAACGTTCTTTTCATCAGTAAAATTTTTTATTGTATAAAACAATTATTTTCAATAAACCAGGTAACAGTCACCATACTGCTCCTTGTGAAAGGTGGGCAAAGGTAAAAGAATTTCATCAAAAATTGTTAATTGATTTTGGAAACAAACATGTTAAAAATTCCTTTTACAAACTTCGTCCTTTTTACAAGTAATTGTTTGCTTTGCCGGAGGTATGACGCATAAAACAAAAGGCATCGTTATCAAAACCATTAATTATGGCGAAACAAGTGTAATAACTTCTGTTTACACGGAACTTTTTGGCCTGCAGAGTTATATTGTAAAGGGGGTACGGCAGGCAACAAAAAAATCAGCAGGTAAGCAAATGTATTTTCAGCCTTCGGCCATGCTGGAGATGGAAGTTTATCATAATGAATTAAAAAACCTGCAGTTTATCAAAGAATATAAGTGGGGCTATTTATACGGGAAAGTTTTATTTGATGTGATGCGTACCGCCATTGCGCAGTTTATGATAGAACTTTTCCAGCACGCCATTAAACAACCTGAAGCCAACCCGGAATTATTTTATTTACTGGAAGGCAGCCTGCTGGAAGCAGATAAAGGCAGCAATGCTGCGGTGGCTAACCTTCCATTGTATTTTATGCTGCACCTGGCAACAGAATCAGGTTTTGAGCTGCATGGTAATTTTTCCAGGCAAACACCTGTGCTTGATTTAAAAGAAGGCGCTTATACGGATTTGGAACCATTGCACCCCGATTATGTTTCCGGCCCGCTGGCGGAAGCAATTTCGCAAATCCAGCGCATACAATTATATAACGAACTTGAAAACATTAAACTAAACAGGCTGTTGCGCCGCCAGTTACTGGAAAGTTTACTGGTATATCTTTCACATCATCTTACCGGTTTTCAAAAGCCGAAAAGCCTGCCGGTGCTGCAGGAACTGCTGGATTAACTACAATATCCGTTTGGCTGCGGAAGATTCCGAAAATTTTTTGTGTTGAAGGTTATTAATCAAAACAATACCGGGCCGCTTCCCTTTTTCAAAGCTTCCTGAATTCTCATAAACACCTAAAGCCGCCGCACCATTTGATGTAGCCCATTGAAGCAGGCGCTCAGTTTCAAGGAATGGAAAATGATTTTGCAGCGTTTTTATTTCATTTAACAGGTTAAGGCTATAGTTGCTTGAATAGCTGTCTGTTCCTAAAACAATATTGCAATTATCGTTTATAAACAATTTAATATCAGGTAATTGATTTTCTATGTACAAATTGGCATTTGGGCAAAAGCACCAGGATAAATCCTGCTTATTTGCCCTGGCTTGTTCAACGGCAAATTCAATATCAGTTTGTGTGGTAAACGTATTGTGAATCAGAAGTAATGCTTTCGCCTTGTTTAATAATGGCAGGTAAGATTGAAGGCTGCTTTTATTATGTGCCTGGAAAAATTTTGTATCGATATTTAAATGACGATACAGCCTGAAAAAATCGCCGCTGTTTTCGCGGTAGAGTTCATCTTCAGCCCGTGTTTCCTGGTTGTGTACGGAAATAATTTTACCAACTGAAAGATCATTGATCAATTTGAACATCGCCCCGCTTATTGTGTAAGGTGCATGCGGAACGATTGAAGTGTTGGAGAGCCCGGCAGTAATAAAATCTTTATATAAGTGCTGAAATCTTTCAAATAAAACAGCAGCCCGTTCTTCAGAAAATCCAATGGCTTCTATGAAGTTATAGTAGTTTATTTTACTTTTTAATTTAGTTGAAATAGTATCGGTTGTATTACAGATATCGCCAACGGCTACTATTCCGTTTTCATACATTTCAGCATCCGCTGCAATAATAGCTTCAGCAATAAATCCTTTTTCAAAACCCCGTTTGCCCACAACCGTAATCAAAAAATCGACAAGGCCGGTTCCGGTTTCAATCACGTTTTTCATGTGACTTAATTCGAGGTGGCAATGACAGTTAATGAAACCGGGTGAGAGTAAGCCTTTAAATGTTTGCACATTATCACCAGCATCGGCTTCGTTTACAATTGCTTCAATTAGGCCTTCTTCATTTGTAATAAGAACTTTGTCCTCACCTGAAATTTTCCTTCCATCAAAAATAAAATCGGCTTTAAATTTCCTGTAACGCATGCTGTAAAATTAAGCGGCTGAAAACATATAACTTTGCACACTTTTTAAAAGTTCACAGGTTTAAAAATCAATTACAGGTTAAATATCTGCCAACTTGTGAACGCTGAAACTTATAACATGTTAGACCAGTTAGAAGCAATAAAGGCGAAATTTGAGCAAACAGGCGTTGCGTTGACCAACCCTGAAATTATAAACAGGCAGTCTGAATTTCAGAAGCTGAGCAAGGAATACAGCCAGTTGGAAAAAATTGTAAAGCCTTATGAAGCTTATAAAAAAGTACTGGATGATTATGAGTTTGCCAAAGAAGGATTGAATAGTTCTGATGAAGACATGCGCGAACTGGCCAAAATGGAATTGCCTGAACTGGAAGAAAAGAAAGATGCACTTGAGAAGCAACTTACCCAGCTTTTAATACCAAAAGACCCGCAGGATGATAAAAATGCCGTACTGGAAATCCGTGCCGGTACCGGTGGCGATGAAGCCAGTTTGTTTGCCGGCGACCTGCTTGATATGTACCTGCGTTATGCTGCAAAAAAAGGCTGGAAAACGGCCATTGTGAGTGAGAGCGAGGGCACTGTGGGCGGTTACAAAGAGGTGATGGTGGAACTTACCGGCGACGATGTTTATGGTACCATGAAATTTGAAAGCGGCGTTCACCGCGTACAGCGTGTGCCCAATACAGAAACACAGGGCCGTGTACATACTTCTGCGGCAACGGTGGCCGTAATGCCCGAAGCAGAAGAGGTGGATTTTGAATTAAATCCCGCTGATGTAAAAATGGAAACGGCCCGGAGCGGCGGCGCCGGCGGCCAGAACGTGAATAAAGTAGAAACAAAGGTGATGCTTACGCATATTCCAACGGGAACAGTGGTGGTTTGCCAAACGGAACGCAGCCAGTTGGGCAACCGCGAAAAAGCTATGACCATGCTGCGTACTAAATTATATGAAGAGCAGGTGCGCAAACAGGAAGAAGAAATTTCCAGGCATAGAAAAACATTGGTTAGTACTGGCGACCGCAGTGCCAAGATCCGCACTTATAATTACCCACAGGGCAGGGTAACCGATCATCGCATTGGCTTAACTTCCTATAATCTTGATGCGGTTATGAACGGCGATATTGAACAGTTTATTGAAGCGCTGCAGGTGGCCGAAAATGCAGAGAAGATGACAAAGCAGAATAATTAATAACTAAGCAGAAACTGTTTTATTTCAAATTTAATTTCAATTGATTTAATGATATTTTATAGTAGTAATTGTACATAACTTACACTAATTCAATTACTGTTATTTCTGGCAATATACCAACCCTACCCGGATAACCAATAAATCCATAACCCCTGTTTACATATAAACATTGCTTGCCGGTTTTATAGAGGCCAGCCCATTCTTTATAAAAATACTGAACCGGGCTCCATTTAAAATATGGATTTTCTACACCAAACTGCATCCCATGCGTGTGGCCGGAAAGCATTAAATCAATATCAGGATATTTTGTGCGAACCTCTGCATCCCAGTGGCTGGGATCGTGGCTCATTAAAATTTTAAACGGGTATTTTTCTGTCCCGGGATGTGCTAAATCCATTCTGCCATATTTTGGAAAACGGTTGGAAGCACTCCAGTTTTCAATGCCCAGTAAAGCAATTTGTTCGCCGCCTTTTTCCAGTACTACATGTTCGTTCATCAGCAAGCGCCAGCCAAGCTCACTTTGCACCTGTTTCAGTCTTTCCAGGTTCGCATGTTTAGCTTCAGGCGTTGGCCATTGCACATAATCGCCATAATCATGATTGCCGAGGGTGCTGTAAACGCCCATCGGCGCTTTCAGCCGGTTAAACACATCCATATAATCAACCATTTCGCTGGCTTTATCATTTACCAGGTCGCCGGTAAAAAGAATTAAATCGGCATTTTCTTTTAGAATCATGTCAACACCCCGGCTAACCGCTTCTTTATTGGTAAAGCTGCCGCTGTGAATATCACTCACCTGCAAAATTTTCATGCCTTTAAAAGATGAAGGCAGGTTATCAAAAGCCAGCTTTATTCTTCTTATTTTATAATTATACTTGTTTGAAAAACCAGCCATGAGCGTTGTGAATAATCCGCCGCCCAAAACAAAACCCGTCCAGGTTAAAAAAGCTGAGCGGGTAATTGTATTGCCTTCACTGGTAAAATCAACACCTGTTTTTGGGAAGATTTTAGTCATGAGCCAAACAAAGAGCCTGCGTATATCATCCAGCAGGAAAAAAGTAGCTGCAATAAGCTTGGCAAAGAATAAACCTACAACGATTGCAAAAGCGTAATTGCGCAGCACGGTATGTGTGGCGAGATATCCGGAATAGGGAAAGAAAATAATGAAAGCAATGGCCGCAATGGAAATAAGCCAGTACACGGAATAAATAATTGCACGGCTTTTTTCACTATTATTATGTGTAAGAAACCGCAGCACCCAAAAAACATAGAGATCAACCAATAGCAAAATAAGAATGATGATCCACCAGCCACCTGAGCTTCGCATATTTAAAATTTTTACAAATTAAAACAGGCTTTATAAGATGTGCATAAAAAACCTGTGTAAGTAAACCTAAAAAATTAATATTGTTGAAGACAGTGAGGGTAAAAAATTACATTTGTGCCCCTTTAAACAATACTGTAATGAATTTAACGTATTATGGCCAATCGTGCTTTAGCGTGGAGGTAAGCGGTAAGAAATTATTGTTTGATCCGTTTATTACGTATAACCCGCTGGCTAAGGATATTGATAAAAAGGCAATAAAGGCTGATTATATTTTTTTATCACATGGCCATACTGATCATTTTGCTGATGCATTTGAACTTGCCCGGCAAACCGGCGCCACTTGTGTGGCGGCAGCAGAAATTGCAGACTGGCTTACAAATAAGGGCATAGAAAAAGTGCATCCGCTTAACCATGGCGGCCCGGTTGTTTTTGATTTTGGAAAAGTGCGTACAGTAAATGCCATTCACTCTTCTTCCTTTCCGGATGGCAGTTATGCCGGTAACCCTTTGGGTTTTGTGTTTACAACTCCCGAAGGCGATTTTTATTATTCGGGAGATACAGCGCTTACCATGGATATGCAGCTAATTCCGCGCTGGGCAAAACTTAAGTTTGCGGTGTTGCCAATAGGCGGAAATTTTACAATGGACGTGGCTGATGCTATTGCTGCTTCAGACTTCATTAATTGTAATAATATTGTGGGTGTTCACTATAACACATTCGATCTTATAAAGATAGATAAAGAGAAGGCTGTTGAGGAATTTAAAGCGGCTGGTAAAAATTTACTATTACCGGCCATTGGGGCGACGATTGAAGTGTGAAGTTTGATATTGGAGTTGATTTGTTGATAAGTTGATTGGTAAAAGCATAGTCTAATTTAAAAAATAAAATATTCTCCGCCGTGGCGGATTAGGGGTATGGCAAGAACAATAGGAGTAGCAAATCAAAAAGGCGGTGTTGGCAAAACAACAACGGCAATAAACCTGGCAGCAAGCCTTTCCGTGCTTGAATTTAAAACCCTGCTCGTGGACGCAGACCCGCAGGCAAACAGTACCACAGGTATTGGTTTCGACCTGCATAACATCACCAAAAGCCTGTACGATTGCATGGTGAATAATACACCCGCCAGCGAAGTGATCTTAAAAACAGATGTTCCTTTCCTCGATCTTATTCCCTCGCATATTGATTTGGTGGGCGCTGAAATCGAAATGATCAATTACCCCGACAGGGAGCTGGTTTTAAAACGCATTCTCGAGCCGGTAAAAGATGATTATGATTTTATTGTGATCGACTGTTCACCATCGCTTGGCCTGATAACCGTAAATGCGCTGGTGGCCGCCGATAGTGTTGTAATCCCTGTGCAATGCGAATTCTTTGCATTGGAAGGATTGGGTAAGCTGCTTAATACCATAAAAATTGTGCAGAGCCGTTTAAACATAAGCCTGGAAATAGAAGGTATTTTAATGACGATGTACGACGGAAGGCTGCGTCTCTGCAACCAGGTGGTAAATGAAGTAAGAAGGCATTTTGAAGATATGGTTTTCAATACCATCATTCACCGCAACAGTAAACTGAGCGAAGCGCCAAGCGTGGGAAAACCGGTTGTATTATATGATTCTGATTGCAAAGGCGCTGTAAACTATCTTAACCTTGCCAAAGAAGTGCTTCAGAAAAATGATATGACTAAAATTAAAAACGAAGAAAGAATTTTAGAATAAAAGTTTAATGTTTAAAGTTTGTATCAACATTAAACTTTAAACCTGCAACATTAAACATCAATGTAAACATGACAACATCCAAATCAAATAAAGAAACATTAGGAAAGGGCATACGCTCTTTATTGAAGAGTATAGATTCAGATCTTAAAACTACCAGCGGCACATTAAAAACCGATGTGGTGGAAGCTGCAACGAATGTGCTTCGCATTGCGGTTGCACAAATTCAGCCTAACCCCAAAAACCCCCGCCGCGATTTTGATGAAACGGCATTGAACGAACTTGCATCTTCTTTAAAACAATTTGATGTTGTTCAGCCAATAACCGTATCAAAACTTGCCGATGGCAAGTACCAGCTCATTGCCGGTGAAAGAAGATTACGTGCTGCAAAAATTGCGGGATTAAAAGATTTGCCGGCATATATACGCCAAACCAATGACCGCGAACTGCTTGAACTGGCCTTGCTCGAAAACCTGCAGCGCGAAGATTTAAATGCCATTGAAATCGGCCTCAGTTATAAGCGCATGATGGATGAACTTAATTACACGCAGGAACAGGTGGCCGAAAGAATGGGGAAGGAGAGAAGCACCGTTACCAATTATATCCGTTTGCTTAAACTTCCGCCAGATATCCAGGTGGCTGTTCGCAACGGGGAATTAAGCATGGGCCATGCAAGGGCTTTGATTAATATTGATACAATTGATAAGCAGCTTTACCTGTTCAGCGAAATAAAACATAAACAGCTTAGCGTAAGGCAAACTGAAGAACTGGTTCGCAAACTTTACCGTGGTGATGCAAAGCCTGTTAAATCTCCCGGAAAATCAAATCTTAACGATGCTTACAAGCGTATAGAAGATAATTTAGCCTCTTATTTCTCAACAAAAGTTACGCTTAAGCACAACTCCAATGGAAAGGGCAACATCGTTATTGAATATTATTCCAGCGATGAGCTTAATAAGATTCTTGAGTTATTGCATACACAGGCGGATTAACATGCGTTTATTCCGTTGCTTCATATTACTTCTCTTTACTTCTGTTATTTCTTTTGCTGCTATTGCCCAAAAGCCCGATAGCGCCATTAAAGTAAATAATGGAAAAGAGGTTTTGCCGGATACATTAAAGCCTGAAAAAAAAGACAGTGTTGTTGTAGCAAAAAAAGATTCCATACCCATAAAAAAGAAGCACGATCCGCATATTGCCACCCGCCGCTCGGCCATCATTCCCGGATGGGGCCAGGCATATAACCGCGAGTATTGGAAAATACCCATTGTGTATGGTGCACTGGCCGTGCCGGCAAGTTTGTTTGCTTACAACAACAAATGGTACCAGCGCACAAAAGAAGCCTACAATATATTGGTAAATGGCGGCGACACTTCCAAAATTTATCCTGACCTTAGAAATATAGATCCTTCCTATATACAATCCTTCCGCAACCAGTTCAGGAAAGACAGGGATTATTCCGCTTTGTTCTTTCTGTTGGTTTGGGGTTTGAATGTGGTGGATGCCACCGTATTTGGCCATTTAAAAGATTTTGATGTAAGCGACGATCTAAGCATGCATGTGCAGCCCGATTATAATATCATTACCAAAACACCAGCCTTATCGGTTGCCCTCAATTTTAAAACAAAGCAGCCTAAGATGCTGCCTTCAGTTTTTTAGGGTTTAAGTATTCCATTAACATGTTGTGCTATTGGGGTTGAGGGCATGTGAGCATTCTATTATGTTGACTGAACATCATGTTGAGGTAACGAAACATCCGCTAAAATTTATGTTGCTAATAATTCAAGAGATTTCTCCTGCCGTCGAAATGACGTTCGAAGGGGTTTACGGTATGCAGTTATCTTTAATTTCTCCTGCCGTAGAAATGATGATCGAAGCGTTTTGTATTTTGCAGCCATCTTTAACCTGGTAATCAGAATTAAAAAAAAATCATACAAAACAATAGCACAAATAAGCAAAATGGAAAGAAGAAACCTGTCAGAACTATCTAATGAAGAATTGCTACGCGAAGAAAAAAAGCGAAAACCGGCCGCTGTTATAAATGCCTTGTTCATTGGCTTTCTCATAGGCATTGTAATATTCAGCATATTAAACAGCACGGCAGGCCTTATGGCACTCATCCCTTTATTTTTTGCCTATAAACTAATGAACAGGTCGAAATATAATGCGCAGGAATTAGACAGCGTATTAAAAGAGCGCGGGCTTAAATAAATATCACCCAAAAATTATTCAAACCTGTTTTACAATTGCCGGCAACCAATGCCGGCAACTTTTTTTGGCCCTGTTGAAATAATTTATAAATAGTATTATATTTGGTTTATCAACTAACTATTCTCAATAACCTAAACACAATAACCACTAAATACTTAATTCCTCACAAATAAAAACCCATAACCATGGCACGATTAATTATTCCTGATGACTTTACCAGTCAGCTAACATTGCTCAACAACATTATTGCGCAAAACACGGCGGTTGAAAAAGGGGCCGGCTAAAACCGGCAGGCAGCGCCGCGGGGCGCTGCTTTTTTTTAAGGAGGGGATTTGAAAACCCTCAAACAACCAGAAAAACTAAAGCAAACCAAACTAAAAAAATAAAAAAATGGAAACAGAAAACCTTCTTGAAACAGAAGATGAAATACTTCACGAGAAAAAACGACCAACATCGATTAGGGTGATTTGCGTTTTAGGATTTATTGGTACTGCATTTATAATTCCGGTAATCTTTTCAGATGTAGCAAAGCAAATTGGAAGTTGGTATCCGTCTTATCTGGCACTTACATCAATTGTAGGATTAGTATGTATGATTGGACTATGGCAGATGAAAAAATGGGCAGCATATACATACACGGGGTTTATGGTAATTAATCAAATAGTCCTTTGGACAATGGGAATTTGGAATGTCATGGCGCTCATCATTCCAGGAATTGTTGTTGCTATCACCTTAGCAAACTTGAAGAGAATGGACTAATGATGGTGTGGATTTATGAAGGAATATTGTTGGTGAAAAATACGGACAGCGGCAGAGGTTTTTAAGTAATCCTTAAGTTCAAATTCAGGACGGTAAGCACCTGGCAAAAACCAAAACATATTTATCTTTTTATGTCGAGCATCGTCTCCTGAAATGGACGATGCGTTATCTTAGCACCGCACCATCCTCTGCGAGAGACGATGCTTGACCCCAAGCCTGCAAGCATCTGATACTGATATTAACGGCCCCAAATTCTTTATAACAATCAACAAAGACACACCTATAAATAGTGCATCTATTGGAAGGCCTGATTATTTTAAAATAACATTCTTTGCAACATTTTTGGACCTAATCTGTCTAATCTGCTAAGTGAACAATCAAAATGAAAATAATCTAACAGACCGGGTCCTGGTAGAAAACGTGTTACATGGCGATACGAATGCCTTTAAGGTTATTATAAAAAATACAGAAGGACTTATAGCGCAGATTATTTTCAAAATGATACCTGGTGCCGAAGACAGAAAAGATATGGCACAGGATATTTACTTAAAAGCATTTCAAAAATTGGCGAGCTTTAAATTTCAATCTAAACTTTCTACCTGGATTGCACAAATTGCTTATAACACTTGCATAAACCATCTTGAAAAGAAGAAATTATTGCTCATTGAAAACAACGATGAGGACAACGAACCCGACGATGAAACAGTAGAAATATTGAATAAAAAAATGAACCCGCTCAATAATGAAACTGAAAAAATCATTTTCAAAAAAGAGCTTTCGGCAATTTTAAAAAAGGAGATAGATAAGCTTTCGCCGGTTTATCGCACTTTAATAACGCTTTATCACAACGAAGAATTAAATTATTCAGAAATAGCAGCAATTACGCAACTGCCGGAAGGAACAGTTAAGAACTATTTATTCAGGGCAAGAAAAACCCTACGGAATAATTTATTGCTCACGTATAAAAACGAAATTTTATGATAAGCAGGCATCTTAATGATGATGAAATTCAGCAATACGTTTTGCAAAAAGCAGCATGTGATATTGATATCGTTAAACATATCCAGGGTTGCGAAACGTGTAAAATAAAAGCAGCACAATACACCCTGCTTGTTGAAGGGATTAAGCATCAGGAAAAACCTTCTTTTGATTTTAACGTCGCAGATTTGGTTGTAGCGCAATTACCGAAACCCCGATATAAGGATTCTGCCGATAAATTATTTTTTTACTTTATCATTTTCCTCTGCGTTTTTTTTCTCAGCATCATTTTCTATTTTTTGGGAAATAATTTATTAAACCTGTTTAGAGGAATTACACCGATAGTAATTGCCTTAACTATTACAACGGCTATCTGCCTCTTCGTAATTCTATGTATTGATATGTATAAAAAATATCAAGCCCAAATGAAGACTTTAAACTTTTATTGAAATGTTGCAACATTAAAATCGGTTGCCTGTCTAATGAAATATGAAACTCAAAATGAACAAGATGAAAAAGATTATATCTATAGCAGCTTTAGCGGCTACGCCAATTATGGCAAACGCACAAAATAATAATAATAATAATATACAAGGCCTAAACGAAGATGTCTTCAATGCATGTGCTGCTATATTTACAGCGGGACTGTTTATGATATTTATATTAGCAATCATCAAACGAATTATGGATTACCGCATAAAAAATAAAATCGTTGAAAAAGGAATTCCTGAAAATATAGCCTCATCTATTTTACAAACAAGTCCCAACGAAAACAGAAATACCAACATTAAGTGGTTTGCTCTTCTTACCGGAATAGGCGCCGGGCTTACCATCATTTATTATACACTTCCTTTAGGCATTCACTCCTTAGCCATTATGGCTTTCTGCATTGCTGCCAGCTTTTTAGGTTACTACTTTTTTCTTAAGCAATCTGAAAAATAACACTTTTCACTAAAACAGTTATGAACATGAAACGAATAACAAAACCCACATGGTGGGGCAGGAAATATATTGCCTTTATTGTAGTAATTATATCATTTATACAACCACTGTATGCGCAGCAAGAATTGCCAGTTATAAAGGCAACATCAAAAACAGTGGACGTAAAAGATGGAGACATTTATCAGAAAGGTATATGGAATTTATCTCCCGAAAACAAACCGGATATTTATTTTGCTTTAGAGCCAGTGCATGAAAAAAAGATAAGTTTTTATACAGACATAGATTCAATTTCATTTAATGTTATTCCTGATAGCAATTACAACTTCATTATTTTATTAAATGGCAAAGACACCTGCTATACTCAGATATCAACCATAAAACCTTCAAAGCAAACTGAACTTAATACTGCTTCATTAAATAATATAGAATCCGAATTATTAAGAAAAGATTTTACATTTTTTCGGGAGGCACTTGAAAAAGAACACGCAGGATTATATCGCTATAAAAACAAAATAATATTGAATAAATTATTTGACAGCTGCTTTGCTGCGTTGAATCATCCAATGTCACAATTAGAGTTTGCCAAATCAATTGCATTCCTTATAAGTTCTATCGAAGATGGGCATACAGGTACAAACCTTTCAAGGCTATTGATGAATTATTATGGCGAAAATGAAAAGATGTTTCCTGTGTATGTTTATTTCATCAATGCAAAGGCTTATGTACTTTGCAGCAGCATTAAAGAACTTCCTGCAGAGGCAGAGATTTTATCCATTGATAATAAGCCAATCGCTGAAATCAAAAAAACACTGCTTCAATATCTGCCTTCCGATGGAAAAATTGAAACTAAGAAAAACCAGGTGCTAAACAACGGCGCTTTCTGTTTTCTTTACAACTGGATTTTTGGTAATAAAAATTCATTTACTGTGAGATATAAAACGAAGCAGGAAGAAATTAAAACAACCAAAATAAATGCAGCGTTTGTAAAAGATTTTGAATGTGATAATAGAAATGAATTGAGTAATAAAAAAGACTTACAGTTAGATTTTCCTGAAAAAGATATCGCTTTACTTACTGTTAAAACCTTTGATGATAACAAGCTTGCGGGAAAGCAGAATTTCAGAGATTTTCTCGAAACATCATTTAAAGAAATTAATTCAAGAAGCGTGAGCAAGCTAATTATTGACCTGCGGGGAAATGCCGGCGGTGCAGATGCGTATGGAGCTTTGCTCTACTCTTATTTAACACGCAAACCTTTCAAATACTTTTACTCAATCGAATCAACTACAAATAAAATTACTGTTGAAGAAGATTCACTTCTTGGCCTGCAACAACCGCAGAACAATAGCTTTAATGGAAAAGTCTTATTCTTGATTAATGGCGTATGTTTTTCTACTACAGCAGACTTTTGCTCGATAGCAAAAAGCAATAACAGAGGAAAATTTATTGGTGAAGAAACAGGTGGTGGATATTATGGAAATACTTCAGGACAAACAACAAAAGTTGGGTTGCCCAATAGTAAAATAGATATCATCATTCCTAAATTCAAATACGTAAACGATGTTAAAAAAGTAAAATACGCAGATAGGGGAATAATTCCAGACTATACAATTCTTCCAACAGTCCATGAAGTTATCCTTCACAAAGACGTTCAATTAAGCTTTGCATTGAAATTAGTAAGAGAAAAATAAAGCCGGTAATTATAAGCTTCACGGTTTCAGAAGGAAGTCTTGCAGGTAGCAAGGGGTAACTGTTGCGCAACCTTAATTTTAAAAAGATTATAAAAGCCGGCACTATAAAGCCAGTAGAGATTACAATTTAAGTTGTAAAAGGTGGCTGCAAGCATAAAAGCATTTGGTTGGCTGCTTCAAGTCCCCTTGTGTTTAAGCGTTTTATGCCGGTGTGGTTTATAAGTGTTCCCCCTGCACAAATACCCAATAATACACAAGCCAACCTGCCGGCCAATTTTGCAACCTCAGCCTTACAAAACTGTTTTATTTGGTGATACAATATTATTGTGGGCCACCGCCCACCTGCAGGCTTAGCTTTAAAACAAGTGTATTATATTTCTGTAACGCTATTAATATTTAAACACTTTTCCATTCACCATCACTTCCTGTGTGGTTTCATCAAACGTTGCCTTATAGCCCGTATGCACAGCAGCATTCGTCATAATATTGGCAATTGAATGAGAATAGCCGGCTTCTACAGGCGCATTCGGTTGTTTCCTTGACCGTATGCATTCCATCCAGTTATGAATATGGTTGGTGGTAAGCACATCGCCGCCGGTATTGGCAGAGGCAACAACCTTTTCCGCAACTTCAGAAAGGTTCAGTTCAGGAAGCAGGTTTGGCTGCATGTGCATGGCCGCCGCTGCATTTTTGGTTAAGCCGCCGGTTGGCGTTACTTTATTGGTGATAAGGTTTAATTCGCCGCCATTTGAATAATAGATCTCTGCGGGGTTTTCATCGCCATTGTGCATGCGGGAAGAAAAAATTACCTGGAATCCTGATGTAGGATCATTGGCGGGGCCATAATCAAAAACAGCTGTTGTGGTATCCCAGTTCCGCCTGCCATCTTTCCACATATAAATGCCACCATTGGCTACAACACTTCTTGGGTGGCTCAATTTGGAAAACCAGTGTACCGTATCAATCTGGTGGCTCATCCACTGGCCCGGCATGCCTGAAGAATAAGGCCAGAATAACCTGTATTCAAGATATTTTCTCGGGTCGAAATCTTCATACGGGCGGTTGAGTAAATAACGTTTCCAGTCGAGGTCTTCTTCACGGCATTGGGCAACAAGCTCCGGCCTGCGCCAGCGGCCCGGCTGGTTTACGTTCCAGGTTAATTCTACCATTGTAATATCGCCAAACTTGCCCGATTGAATAAATTCTGCCGCTGCTTTATAATTAGCGCCGCTTCTTCGCTGCGAACCAATCTGAACAATACGGTCGCTGGCTTTTATTGCCTTTAAAGCATTCCGGTTGTCTTCCATGGTTTCTGCAAAAGGCTTTTCACAATACACATCGCATCCGGCCAGCACGGCTTCTTTAGCCAGCAACGCATGCTGAAAATCGGCAGTGCTGATAAATACCGCGTCTATATTTTTCTGGCTGTATAATTCGTCATTGTTCCTGCAGCCTGTGATGTCGTGCTGCATTTTTTCTTTTAAGAAAGCAACGCCTTCTTCCCTTCTTTTCTTCCACAAATCAGAAACGGCCACTATATCAAAATTCATCTCTTTATAAAATTTCATAAACGGGGGAACGTGAGATGAGCGGAACCGGTCTGAAAAACCTACTACGCCCACGCGCACTCTGTCGTTGGATCCGATAATGCGGTTGTAACTTGAACTCGTGAAACCCTGGCCTGCTATAATTGTTGCTGCCGCGGCCTTGGCAGTTTTTTTAATAAAGTTTCTGCGTGAATGAGACATGGCTTTTATCGTTTTTTGGTCAGTAAAATTTTAGAAGGATATAAGATATGCAATCCGTATCCTACAAATAAAAGCCATTATTGCGGGCTTTTAAAAATATTAAGGGGAGAATTTTACCTGTGAAATATTTAGCGGGTTTCTATTTTGCCCTGAGAAACATGCCTTTAACTTACAATCAACAACTCAACTAATCAACTTCGCTGCGCCCCATTTACAGCACCAGCTCTTTTGCCGGGTCCCAGAATAGTTTTTCAAAATCAACCACCTTATCATTTTCCACTTTTATTTTTTCTTTCTCCAGCCGTTTTTGCATTTCATCGGGCAAACCAAAATGCATTTTACCGCTTAATAAACCAACGCGGTTCACTACGCGGTGAGCAGGTACTTTAGGTTTCACATTCACACATGCGCCCATTGCCCATCCCACCATACGGGCGCTCATTTTTGTACCGAGATAATTAGCAATGGCGCCATAACTTGTAACGCGCCCTTTTGGAATTTGCCGCGCCACATCCCAAACATCTTCGAAGAAAGAGTGTTTTTTGGTTAAGTCTTTTAAATGTTCTTTCGGATTAGCCATATAGTTTAAAGTTTAAGGTTGAGTTGCTACAGTTACCCGTGAACCTTTGGTGCTCGTGAACTCCTGAAACCTTATGTGTTCTTCCCAATTTCAAATTCCTTATTCCAAAATACTTCAATCAATCAACTTCTCAACTAATCAACCTTATTCTCTTCGTTTCTTTTCTTCAGCAACAAACTTCTTCTTGGCTCTTCAACATTTTTATAGTCATAAGGGCAGTTTTTACAGCCATTGCCGCAGCAATAACCGCGCTGCAATAAATATTCTTTAGTAAACACAACAAGCCCATCGCTGTTAAAATAATAATCGTCATCTTCAGTGGTGCGCCTGTTCACGAAATAAAGCTTTTAATTGTTCATCTTTTTCTTTTGGCAAATATGCATTCAATGTAAAGGCAAGGTAATGCACTTTATTGCTTTGGGCAATATCGAGACTTTCGTAATGTGTTTTTATTTTAAGTTCATCGCGTAAGTTATCGTCTTTATATAAATCATCTTTATCTGTAATCGTTTTTAATCCATATAAATCAATAACAGCTTTAGTGAAGTTGTAAAGATCAGGGCTGTCGGTTTTTAAATGAATGATGCCGTTTTCCTGTAAAATGTTTTGATATAAGCGTAAAAATTTTGGATGTGTTAAACGCTTCTTCATTTTGGAAAAACGCAATTGGGGATCAGGAAATGTTATCCATATTTCACTTACTTCACCATTGGCAAAATAATCAGTAAGCTGATCGATTTGTGTGCGCAGAAAAGCAACATTTTTCAGGCCTTCATTTAAAGCGGTTTTAGCGCCTTTCCAAATACGGTTGCCTTTTATATCAATACCTATAAAATTTTTATCGGGATATAATCTTCCGAGGCCAACGGCATATTCGCCTTTGCCGCAGGCAAGCTCAAGTGTAATTGGCTGATTGTTTTGAAAGAAAGCATGCCAGTTGCCCTGCATGTTTTGAGGATATTGTAATACGTTGGGAAATGTTTCCAGTTCTGCGAAACGAATTAATTTTTTTTGCGCCATTGCAACAAAACTACGGTATAAGAAATAATATGTATGGCTATAATAATAGGGTTGACGTCTGTAAATTAATTATTCAGTTTTCTTAAATTGAGCGGTATTGTTTGTAAAGGTTCAGAGTGATTATTTGTAAAATAAAAAATGGACAAAGCAGCCATGTAAGCCAACTTGTCCATTTATGTTACCCGACCTGGATTCGAACCAAGACAAGCAGAACCAGAATCTGCGGTACTACCATTATACTATCGGGCAATAAGGAGTGCAAATGTAGGCAAATTATTTTTTTTAAGGAAATCTCCCGGCCCGGAAATAAAAAATATTCCTCTAAAATATGTGACTTTAATTTGGTATAACGAATTGATTCTAAAACAAAAAAGGCTGCTCCTAATTGAACAGCCTTTTAAAAACATGCCTGAAAATTCAGCATGTGCCCCAGGCGGGAATTGAACCCGCACTCGCGTTTGCGGCGAACAGGATTTTAAGTGTCCGAAATACCTTTTCTTCATTTAATCTACCTTTGCTTATTTTAACTCAATAAGTTGATTTTCAATATTTTAAATACTTTTTCTTATCTTTGCTGAATCCGATAAATTGGCTATTTAACCAGCCAATTGTTTGAAAACTGTTTGAAAATTTTTTGTGTGTGGTTGATTTAGTGTTAATGTTTAAATTTTCAAATCATGTCTGTAACATTCAGCATTTTCCTCGACAAACGGAGGATCATTTCCAAAACCGATACTTACCCCATAAAATTAAGGGTAACTTATCGAAGAAAGAGCAAGGAATACGAAACCGTCCATAAATTGACGGAAGAGAATTTCAACAAAATCGAAGCTCCCCGGCTCTCGGAGTCATTGCAAAAAGTAAAGGATGACCTTAAAGAAATCAAAGGCATGATGGCTTTGGCTATCAAAAAAGTATCTCCATTTGATTTTTGGGTCTTTAATCGTGATTACATATCACCTAACAAACTCTTTGTACAAAAGAAAACAAAAAAGCCATTGGCTGTTGTTTCGGAAACCGGAGCGGATACATTTGATTACTCGGAATACGAAAAGCTATTTCCCATCATTAAAGAAAGCCACGATGATATTGGAAGAATATCGGGTGTTTACTGTGAGTACATTAAACAGCTTATCCGGGAGAAGCGAATAGGTAGCGCTACAAAATACAGGGACAGCTACAGCGTCATCAAAAGTTTTGGTGGTAATATGCACTTTCAGCATATAACTATCGAATGGCTTAGATCGTTTGAGGGTTGGATGCTTGATAAAGGACGCTCACGGGCTACGGTGGGAGGAATTTTACGTCATTTACGCTGCATATTTAACGAGGCAAATCATAAAAAAATTATCAGCAAGGAGATGTGCTATCCGTTTGGCAGGCGGAAATATCAGATTCCAACCGGCAAGAAACGAAAGAGAGCTTTGGAATTAGAGGACATTAAGAAGCTGTATTTCAGCGAGCCTTCCTGTGATTCGGAAGCCTATGCCAAAGCTCTTTGGTTCTTCATGTATTTCGGCAATGGCATGAACCCTAAAGATGTTGCTTATCTGAAATACAAGAATATTGACGGTGAATATTTCTCCTTCTACCGGCAAAAGACGGATCTTACCTCACGTCATGATCCGGCACTTATCACAGTGTACATAAATGACGATATGCGCAACGCTATAGAGCAATATGGCAACGCAGACAAAAACCCCAACAACTATATATTCCCGGTATTAAAAGAAGGTATGACCCCATTGGAGGAATATTTTGCCATTCCTCGCTTTACTCGTTTTATTAATGACTGGATGAAGAAAATCGGCAAGCGGCATGGAATTGAACTGCTTCCGACAACTATCGTAACAAGGCATAGCTTCTCTACGATTATGAAACGCTCGGGGGCAAGTACCGAATTTATCCAGGAGGCTTTAGGGCACATGGACAAGAAAACAACGGAAAATTACTTGGGCGGTTTTGAGCAGCGGGTTAAAAAGGAATTTGCAAAGAAACTGGAGGCGTTCAAAAATAATCGTGAGGAATTAGAAGTCGGCTGAGGACAAAAGTAAAGCACAACCAGATGTCAAGTGTTTCGGAAGAAATGCTTGACATCTTCTTGTATTAAGAGGAAGATGTGAGCGCCCATTATTATTTCACTATGGTAATTTTAAATGCCGTTTTGCCTGCCGGAAAACTCCGTCAAATCCAGGCAAATCATAAATCTGGTTTTTCAATTTCTTTTCCCATCCTTGTTTAAGATTTTTTTCCTTTGCCAAAACTTTTGCTTCAAACTGTGTGGGATCATGATTTTTGTTTTTTGCCTTACGTTCAAATTCTGGTTTGTGGTAACGTGTATCCATCCCTTCATATTCGGTCAGATACCAAAAGTCAAATAAATCTCTTGGCTCTGTTCGTCCCATCAATGCCGCCATTTTTTCTATCAATACTTCCGCCAGTGAGTAGCATTGTAGATAAAAAGACTGTTCAGGCAAATCAGAATACAGAATGATCACTTCCCGTTGCTCTATTGGATATTCCAGTATTTCACCACGAGTAATGTCAATTTTCACATCCCTGCTGTTAATATTTCCCTGAAGCGGACCTATGTAATTAATGTAAAAAGCGAGGCTTCCACTGATATGCGTATTCGATTCACCGAATTGTAAGGTGATATTGGCTTCTTCCTTTACAAAGGCATATACTTTTTCAAATTCATGCAGCAGTTGGTCGTTAGTTATTTTTTCATCCAGCAAAGTGAAGTCCAAATCTTCTGAAAATCGGTATTCAGGGAAGTATATTTTTTTAAGTACGGTTCCTCCTTTAAACACAAGTTGCTTTGATAATAATTCACTATTAGCAATTCCTAACAATATCCAGCTTAGCACATAATCCTTCTCGATCTGCGTATCTTTCAGCTTGTTCTTTGTGGCAACTGTATTGATTTCTTTGGCGTGTATCATGTCCTAAGTGAATATCGGTGAAGTAATATCTTCTATGTCTATGTTTTGTTGAATGCTCCACCTACTAATCAGTTTTCCCTGTTTTTCGTAAGAAGGCTCTAACAGGGTGAATGCGGGGGTTTTTAGCTGTTGCAAGCGATCAATAATAGGGTTGTCTATTTGCAGCAATTCCAATAAGAACCCCAGCCTTTTAATTACAGTCTGCGCTTTGAATTGCTTACAATACTCCAGCAGTTTCCCATAATCAATTTTGTCCTTTACTTTAAAGAGTGCTTTGCTAATTTCGGTAATACCTCCACCGTAATCAGGTTTATACAGGCAGTCAACAAACGTTTTTTCAAGGTCGCTGCCCTGCACTTTGTTATAGCCGTCAATCCATATATTTTTTGTTCCGAAAAAATGTGCCTTGTTGTGATAAATAAACTGAAATTGCTTATTCCCGATTGTAAGGGCGGAGGGCTTAATTTGCCTATCCACTACGACCTGTTCGACCATTGAAGGCTGCGTGATAAGGCTATGCAATTCCAGGGCACTGTAATAACCTATATAGTAATTTGCATTACCCACAAGATACCCTACTACCAAATGGACGTTGGGAAAATAATCGCTGGCTTCCTGTTCATACGGAATAATCCAGTAAAGACCATCCTTCAGTCGTAACAGCAGCCCACGATTTACCATATCCCTCATGAGCTTCCTAACAGCATCAGCGGATGAATCTTTAAGCAGAGATGTCGCTTCAGTCAAAGTAAAACCAGGCTGGTTCAGGTTGGTGAAATGCCTGATCACTTCTGCTGATTGTGTGGAAAGTGTCTTATGTCTTGTAGTCATTTTGGGACTTTATAAGTCCCGACAAAGATACGAAATAAAGGAAAAATATCAATTATATCGAAATTGGGACTTTTTAGGTCACATTTACGATATGAAACATAAATCTGACAAATGGAAATACTGGAAAATATCGCTGTGGAGCTATAAAAGAAATGAATAATGAACCTTGTAAAGTGGAAGACGCTACGGATTTTATAACGCATACCATTTTTGTAAATGCAGCAGGTCTTTAGGAAGGTCTATGCAATACCATTCAATAATGCCGCAGTCTGTTGTACGAAAGCGGATAGCGGGATCTGAGCGTGGATAAATCCGCTTCCGTACAAGTGGCTGCACCGTTTCTCCGCACAGCGGCTTTCCGCCTACGGGGATAGGAATGCCGATGTGCCGCCCTGGTAGGGCTTTTAGGTGACCTTTATAGGTTGGGTAATAAAGTTGTCAAGGTTGTGAAAGAAGCCTCTGTTTTCGGTCATTCCGTTGCGGAAAAGACCCCATAACAGGGAGCAACCCATTTGGGCAAGGGAGGAATTGATATACAGGTCTTGCTTGTCCAGTGCTTCAGCCAATGAACAGCTTGGGGTGGTGTCGGTTGTTTCGGATTGTTTCAGCAGGTCGCCATATTCATCTGTAATGAATGGCAGGTTGGCTACTGGCTGGTATTTTTGGGAATGTGGCTGCCCGATATTTCCGATAGTAGATAATAGCACCTGCCCTGCAGACTGGCTATTACCATAATCCATCCAGTATTTAGCTCGGTTGCGGTATGCCCTGTAATCATTCAGTCCTTTAAGTATTTCCGCAATTTCAAATCGTGCCTTCACGCTGTCCACGCAGGAAATGTAAATGGCTGCCTGTGCATGTTCAGGCAACCTTTCTAAGCTATCTCTTTCAAACTTCACGGTTTCAGCTTTCCAGTTTGTGCCTGACCATCTGTTAGCACGGTTTATCAACGCAACGGATTTATATAGTCCTACCTCACATTCCGCAAACCGCTGCCTGCCTAAATTGGCATTCGTTACAATATCATCGTCCCAAAGTCTTACAGCTAACCCTGCATGTCCTAATTCATTCAGGCTATAATTCATTTCCATCAATGCCGTAAGCACCTTTGACCCTGTACCTCCAGCCCCTATCAGGTTTACCTCGATTGGATTGGTGGGAGCAATCAGGTCATTATCTGTAAAGTGTACCTTTTTCATCTTAGTATGTTTTTTATTGTCCTGCCTGTTTCTTTCAATACGTCTTTGGGAAATGGGTCGCCTGTTTTACGCAGCTTCTTCCAAAGGCTAACACAGTTACCTTGTATGGGGTTATGATTTTGCATCAGGTGGCTGAAATAACTATTAAAGAAATAGGCTTCCCATGCAGTTATAAATTCCTCCAATGAGGCAGAATTTTTGATGTTTACATCTACTGTACCCATACACACGTTTCCGTTTGCATAGACATTAAAAAAGGGTGCATGATAAAGCGGTGTGTTTTCACTTGGTTTCCTGTCGCTTTTTAATGCGTAGATATGCAACTTCTCCTTACTGGCTATCCAAAGCAATGCAGGTACATTCGCCATACCGTTTGAAATACCCAATCCGTTTATGAAAAAAAGATTTTTGCAGGTTGCCTTAGTAAACCACATCACAAAACCGTTTTCGGAAGGGTCTGTATAAAGAACATTTGCAGCTATGATACCTTTAGGCTTCAAAAAAGCCATGCTGCCTTCCTTTGCTGTGTCAAGTGCTTTTGCTAAACGCTGTGCTTCCTGTTCATTCCGTTGATTGTTTCACCCCCATTCCGGGTTTTATTTTCACCCCTGTTGAGTAGTTGTAAAAGAGCGTAGTGGTTTGTTTGATTTTCAAAAATATCTATTCCTCGTTATTAATTATTTGTTTTCTTCTTCTGGACTGTCCTTTCAACTCTATTCGGTGAGCTTTAGCTGTCAATCTGTCCATGATGGCATCAGCAAGTGTGGGTTCACCAATGAACTCATGCCATTTGCTTACAGGCAGCTGAGAAGTAACGATGATACTCTTTTTTGCATACCGGTCTTCCAGTATTTGAAGCAATGCAAGTCTCATTGTATGATCCATCGGAGTGAGTCCAAAATCATCCAGGATCAGTAGTGGTATTTTTTCATAGTGATTCAAAACTTTTAGATAAGTGCCATCAAGTTTTGCAAGCATAATGCGTTCAGTAAAACGGTTCATGTTCAGATAAGCAACTCTATGTCCCTGGGTACAGGCATGATGTCCGAGCGCACATGCAAAAAAACTTTTTCCTGAGCCGGTGGCACCTGTAATCAGCAACGGCTCACCAACTTTGATATAGCTTCCTTCCATAAGTAATGAGAGTTGTTGCTTGGTAAGCCCTCTTGCAACAGAGCATTCTATCTGTTCAATGGTAGCTGGCAGCCGTAGTTTAGCCAGTTTTAAGTAGGTGGCTGTTTTTTCATTGCTACGATGCAATATCTCTGAGTGCACCATGTGCCCGATCAGTTCATGGGCATCGAGTTGCTGGTTGACCGGCAGTTCCAGTTGAGAACTGTACGAAGATGCCATGCCGGAGAGTTTTAACTCTCTTAGCTGTTCCAATGTTTGGGTAGTGTTCATACTATTATTGATTGTTTTGTTTACTGATATTGGTCTTTACCCCGGATATTGTCATGCAGCGGTAGCTGCAGCACTGGTTCCGCTACAATTGGCATTTTATCCAGGCCCGAAGCGAGTATGTTTTTAATGAGTGTATAGTTGATGCGGGTGCCTGTAAGCACTCTTTTGCAGGCAGCTTCCACTCTTGGCTTTCCATACACCTTTTCCAGCATTAACACGCCATGAGCACTTTTAAAGTTCTGTTCCGGGTAAAAGCTGCTGATAAGTATACGTTCAAGAGCTGTGTGTGTTGAAGGACCAATACTGTTTGCCTGAGCTAACAAATCGGCCTTCGTCCATCCTTTAATATTGATTGCATGTTGATGGTTGGAAGGCATATGTTCCGGTACAGTATGGTATGCGCTTCCAAAAGAAGTTCTTGAGTGAACAGCAATACGATCATGTTCCAAATAGATCTCCACTGTTTTGCTGTCATACAAAACTTTTACTTTTTTACCCGCGTAGCGGTAGGGAACCGAGTAATAATGATGATCTTCCGAGAGCTGGATATGATAGTTGCGCTGTACGGTAGCCACTACTGATTTTTTAGGAGCAAAAGCCTGGGAAGGAAGTGGTTTAAGCAGTGGTTTTTCACTCCCATTAAACAAATCCCTTCTTGAGTAATGAGAACCTTTATAAGGCCTCGTGTTAAGCAACTCCAGTTTTTCCTTAATGGCTTTATTAAGCCCTTTAAGTGAAGTAAAGACCTCACCGCGAAGCGGTGCATAGATATGCTGATAGCAGATCATGACTGCTCTTTCCACCATGGCCTTATCTCTTGGATGATACGGGCGGGTGGCAGAAAAAGTAGTAGCATAATGTTCACTTAACTGGTGACAGACATCTGTAAATACCGGTTCATATTTGGAAGGCCGGGTTACCGCAGTTTTTAAATTATCACAAAGAATGGTACGCGGTACGCCTTCATAGTAATGGAGCATCTCATTAATACACTGAGTAAAGTCCTGGGTGTTTTGCGAGTGCACTGCAAAACAGAAGGTCAGACCACTGTAGGGAAGTACAGAAACAAATACCTGG
>NZ_JBQCIT010000002.1:0-17518 GCF_051953455.1 Parafilimonas sp.
GCGGCATTCAGCCACAACGCCCGCTGGAATTGCAACCGATTGAAGTGATGGGAGTTGGCGGCAAGGTTTTTATATTTTATGTAACAAAGTTTAAAATTTTGGCTGGTACATATGGTTTTAACCCGCAATTATTACCCACCTCAAAAACAAAAGAAACGACAGTGCCGCAAACAATAGCCCGGGTGCCGAATGGCGATAATGGCCATTATGCTGCGTGGGTGGAAGCGGCTATTGCCGGTTATGGAAGCGATGCAGCCAACAATCTTAGTTCAAGATTTGATTTGGCCGGGCCGCTTACAGAAAGTGTTTTAATGGGTAACCTTGCCATTAGAAGTTATAATATCCAGAAAAAGAATGGCAATGATATTGATTATCCAGGCCGCCATATTCAATTGGTTTGGGATGGCCCTAATATGAAGATTACGAATTTTGATGAAGCCAACCAGTTTGTAAAACGTACTTACAGGCAGGGATGGACACTGGGCATATAGATTAGCTCCGTTTTGTCAACTTAAAGGGCTAATTCAGCAATGGATTAGCCTTTTTTAATAAGAATATATCATATTGTAAATAAAATAATGTGATTAAATATTTGGATACTAATGCTAATTTTTCAATAAATTGCGCCTGATATCAAACATTAATTTTTTTTAAATCTGTTAGATGCTGAAGCCAACTTTTAAAGAAATTGCGCCCTTTGCGGTTTTAGTTCTTATTGCGGCAGGTTCAGTTTTTATTCCTTCAGCCGTAGATTTTGCTGACAGCAGCAAATACAATTTTGCCGACATTGCCTGGATGCTTGTTGCAACTGCACTTGTTTTTTTAATGACTCCAGGCCTCGCTTTTTTTTACGGCGGCATGGTGCACCGCAAGAATGTGATTTCCACGATGATTAAAAGCGTGGTGGCAGCAGGTGTTGTAACCGTTCTCTGGATTTTTGTTGAATATGGGCTTTGCTTCGGCAAATCCATTGGCGGGTTTATTGGTGACCCCACTTCAAACTTGTTTTTTGAAGGTGTGAATTCAGGTGCACCCTGGGGGCTTGCGCCAACAATACCGCTAACCTTATTTGCAACTTTCCAATTAATGTTTGCTATTATTACGCCCGGCCTCGTGGTTGGCGCGGTAGCAGAGCGTATTCGTTTCACATCTTATATATTATTTATTGTACTCTTCAGTTTGCTCGTATATGCCCCGATTGCCCACTGGACATGGAACCCCGAAGGTTTTCTCTTTAAAATGGGTGCTTTGGATTTTGCAGGTGGCACAGTAGTGCATATCTCCGCCGGATGCGCTGCTTTAGCCGGCGCCCTTGTTTTAAAACAAAGGCAGGTGCGCAAAGAGCATAAAGAAATTCCACCGGCAAATATTCCTTACGTGTTGATGGGAACAGGTTTGCTCTGGTTTGGATGGTTTGGTTTTAACGCCGGTTCCGCATTAGGCGCCAATTCGCTTGCAGTTTCTGCATTTGCCACTACCAATACTGCTGCTGCGGCAGCAGGTTTAACCTGGTTACTGTTTGATGTGGCTAAAGGCAGGAAACCTTCTGTTGTTGGATTTTGTGTAGGCGCTGTTGTTGGCCTTGTTGCTATCACGCCGGCTGCAGGTTTTGTGGCTATTCCCCAAAGCATATTTATCGGGTTTATAGCAGCGGTTATTTCAAATATAGCCGTGCAGATGAGGGCCAAAACAAGACTGGACGATACTTTAGATGTGTTCCCCTGTCATGGCCTGGGCGGCATGGTGGGCATGTTAATGACCGGCATTTTTGCTACCAAAACAGTAAATAGCGCCGGCGCAGATGGCTTATTGTATGGCAATGCAGCTTTCTTTTTTACGCAAGCTAAAGCCCTGGTAATTGTAGTTGCCTACAGTTTTACCGTATCCTTCCTCATATTCAAATTCATCAATTTTATTTTGCCTTTGCGTGTTAGTGCCGAAGACGAACTGCTTGGCCTGGATGCTACACAGCACAATGAAAAGTACTTCCAGGGCAGCCTTGTTGTGCATACAACAAATGGTAACGGCAACGGGCACAGCGAAGAAATATTGATGGATGCAGAAGAAATCCTGAGAGTTAAATAAGCTCTGTGGGTTAGTAAATGCAAAGGTTTAAGTTCTAAGCAATACAGCAGCGGCAAGCGGTTGTATTGCTTTTTTATTTGCCTAAATTCAAGCGATATCATTCTTTAAAAATCCCATATAAAAAATCAGAAGCAAATTGTGCCGCTTCCCGGTGCCTTTGCTTTACACTCCGGGGATAAATCAGTGGGTTAAAATGCTTATGTAATTCATGTGCATAACCTTCGTAAACCTTAATGCTGTTAGGTATCTGCAATGAATCAGCTTTTTTATGAATTAGCTGGCTGCCAAAAAACACTACGCCCTTATTGTTAACAGGCACAATCCTGTCTTTTGAACCGTGAACGCTTGCAATGGGAACTTTCGCCCGGTGAAGCCATTCTATATTAAATAAAGCGCCCCAGAAATTTATAACAGCAGCAATGTTTTGGGTATTGTAATTATTTGTATTGATAACAGCTTTGTTACTATCAAGAATGTATTTAACATCGGCTGTGTTGCTATATACGGTTTGCAATGCGATAACAGCGCCTGCCGAGTTACCGCCTAAAATTATTTTATTGGTATCGATATTAAATGCTGATGCATTGGCTTTAAAAAATGCAATGGCATTGTTTACATCCTTTATATTATCATAGCAGGCTTCTACCAGGTCTTTAAATTTAAATAACGGATTTTTTTTGCTTAGCCTGTAATTAATGGCGGCAAACGCATAGCCACGTTTGGCAAATTCATTGCCCCATAATTTTATTTCAGCAGCATTCTTTGTTCCGAATTTAAAGCCGCCGCCATGCATCCAAATAATTAAGGGCTTTTTTTGCAATATTGAATCTGTTGCAGGATGATAAAAATCCAGGCGCCTGTATTTTTCCTTGATACTATCAGCAGCAGAATAAATGATATTTTTTTCAACACTCACTTTATTAAATGATACGTCTTTATATAAAACAGGTTTTATGTCTTGTGCAAAGCCGGTAATCATTGAGAAGATTAAAATAAAGCAGTATAGAAAATATTTCATGAATAATATCCCTTCGAAAATATAAAAGGGTACTAAATATATTGAATTTCCGGCTTTGGCAATAGCTTAAAATTTTGGTTTCTTTGCCGGTGTTATACCAGAGTTTGCAACGTAGCCTGAGTTATAGAGAACAATATGAATGAAACCGCAGTATCGTATAAGCCAACGGATGAAATTAAAAAATTGCAGGAAAGAAAACTGCAGGCGTTATTACAATATTTAAACGCTAATTCGCCTTTTTATAAAAAACTTTTTGCTCAACAGGCAATTGATATAAACACTGTAAAAACACTGGAAGATTTAACCAGGCTTCCAATAACCACAAAAGATGACCTGCAAAGAAATAATGCAGATTTTTTATGTGTTGATAAGCAGGCGATCATTGAATACACTGCCACTTCGGGCACTTTGGGAAGCCCGGTTTCAATAGCGCTCACGGAAAACGATTTACAGCGATTGGCCTTTAATGAATACAACTCTTTTATAACAGCAGATGGCTCTGCTGAAGATGTTTACCAGCTCATGCTTACACTCGACCGGCAGTTTATGGCTGGCATTGCTTACTATTCAGGCATTCGCAAAATGGGTGGCAAAATTGTTCGCGTTGGCCCCGGCATTCCTGCTTTGCAATGGGAGAATATTGCGCGGTATGAGCCAACTATAATTGTTGCTGTTCCATCCTTCATACTCAAACTAATTCAATATGCAGAACAGCATAATATTAATATTAGCCATACATCCGTAAAAAAAGCGGTTTGCATTGGCGAAAGTATCCGCAATGCAGATTGTTCACTTAATATTCTTGGCAGAAAAATTACAGAAGCCTGGAATATAGAATTGTATTCAACCTATGCTTCTACTGAAATGCAAACAGCATTTACAGAATGCAGCGCCGGTAAAGGCGGCCATCTTCAGCCGGATTTAATAATTGTGGAATTACTGGATGAAAATAATATGCCTGTGCCTGCAAATACAGAAGGTGAAGTAACTATAACAACACTTGACGTGGAGGGCATGCCATTGCTGCGTTATAAAACAGGCGATGTATGTATGTATTTTGATGACCCCTGTTCCTGCGGCAGAAATACAATGCGTTTATCACCATTGCTGGGCCGCAAAAAACAAATGATAAAGTTTAAAGGCACAACACTATATCCTGCGGCTTTATTTGATTTGCTGAATGAAATAAATGAAGTGCGTGATTATGTAGTGGAGGTTTCTACCAATGATGTTGGCCTGGATGAAGTGTTGCTTTACATTCATGCAGCAGATGAAAGTGCGGAAAGCGATCACAGGATACGTTCTTATATACAGGCTAAACTTCGCGTTAGCCCTTTTGTGCAATATGTTTCTGAAGATGCCATTAAGAAATTGCAACTTAACGAAGCCAGCCGCAAGCCGGTTAAATTTATAGATAAGCGTAAATAAAAATCACTGTTTATATTCGTATTGAATGTTTGTATTTTCTATACGCTTTGTGCATGATAACCTGCAATAATGATTACAAAAGATATATTACCATTTATTCCGCAGCGGGCGCCATTTGTAATGATCGATGCTTTATTGTATGTAGACGATACAACTGCACGTACCTCATTCAAAGCAAAGGCGGATAATGTGTTTAATGAAGATGGTTTTTTAGCAGAGGCCGGCCTGCTTGAAAACATTGCACAAACTGCGGCAGCAGGTGCGGGGTACAATGCCCTGCAGCAAAGCAAACCTGCCCCATTGGGCTATATTGCCGCGGTTAAAAACTTTGAAGTGTTTTTTTTACCGGCGATAAACAGTGAGCTTACAACAGAAATTGTAACCACAGGCCATGTAATGAATATGCAATTGATAAGTGGAAAGATTTTATTGAATGACAAGTTGGTTGCGCAATGCGAAATGCGCATTTTTATTGAACCGGCAGATAGTTGAGTTGATTAATTGAAAGGTTGAGAAATCAGGGGAAGATAGATCCGTGAACAGTGAACCTCTGAACGAATAAATGATAAGTTGAAATGTGAGCGAATAAATGAAAGACGTTTTTATTATTGCTGATAATATTTTTTCTCCTTTAGGGCGCACAACAAAAGAAAACTTTGATGCATTGCTGCATAATGTTTCCGCAGTGAAAGAGCATCATAATGCTTTTGCCGCGGAGCCTTATTATGCAGCTTTGTTTAATAATGATTTTTTATTTTCTGTTTTATCTGGAAATAATAATTATACAAAGTTTGAAACCCTGCTTATAGCATCAGTTGATGAAGCACTCAAACAATCCGGCATTAATGTAAAAGACGATAAAACCCTGCTTATAATATCTACAACAAAAGGTAATATTAGTTTGCTTGAAAGCGAAGTGTATGATGAGCAGTTGCAGAAAAGAATTGCCCTGCACACTTCGGCAAAACTTGTTGCTACGCACTTTGGATTTGTACATCAGCCATTAATTATTTCCAATGCCTGCATTTCCGGTTCATTGGCCATTATAACAGGCATGCGGTTTATTCAATCGGGTAAATATGATAATGTGGTTGTTGCGGGGGCAGATGTTATTACAAAATTTATATTGTCTGGTTTTAAATCTTTCCAGGCATTAAGCAGTAGTATGTGTAAACCATTTGACGGTGCCCGTGATGGTATTAACCTTGGCGAAGCCGCTGCTACCATCGTGCTTTCATCTGTTAAAAAAAATACAGACAATATTAAAGTGATTAGCGGCGCTGTAAGCAATGATGCCAATCATATTTCAGGGCCATCGAGAACAGGCAATGAATTATACCAATGTATTGCGGCAGCAATGAATGATGCCGGTTTATCGAAAGAAGATATTGATTTTATATCGGCGCATGGCACAGCTACCATTTACAATGATGAGATGGAAGCAAAAGCGATTGCACTGGCAGGTTTAACAACGCCGCCTGTAAACAGCTTAAAGGCCTTTTATGGACACACATTAGGCGCAGCAGGCCTGGTTGAATCTGTAATTTCAATGGAATCATTAAAACAAAATACAATCTTACCAACAAAAGGTTTTGAAGTGCTTGGCGTTTCCCAACCTATAAACGTTTGTAAAAAAATCATACATAAACAAATCAATAATTGCATTAAAACAGCATCGGGGTTTGGAGGTTGCAATGCCGCTGTTGTTTTCAGTAAATAATATATTTTGAAAGAAGCTTTACATATAATATCAAATTGTGTTATTGCTGATGAAAGAGTAATAAAAAATGGAGAGTTATTGTACTCAGGTAAAGAAATCAATCTTTCATCTTTCCTCGTACAGCTTTATAAATTCCTGCATCTTGATTATCCAAAATTTTATAAAATGGATACCCTGAGCAAGCTTGGATGGCTTGCTTCAGAAATTTTAATAAAAGATAATGAAGCCGTTGTAAAACAATATAAGCCTGAAGAAACCGGCCTGCTGCTAACTAATGCTAATTCAAGCATTGAAGCTGATGTAAAATATTTTCAAACAATAGAGATGGCAAGCCCGGCTTTATTTGTATATACTTTGCCTAATATTTTAAATGGCGAAATTTGCATCCGCAATAATTTTAAAGGCGAAAATGCCTGCTTTATTTTTGAAGCCTTTAATGCAGGATTTATAAAAGAATATGTGGAGGATCTTTTTGCAAACAATAAATTAAAGCTTTGCGTTTGCGGCTGGGTAGATGCGTTGGGTGAAGCATATAAGGCTGCGTTGTTCTTAGTTGGCAATGATGTTACCGCAGCCTCGGTTGAATTTACAGAAGAAAATATAGATAAAGTATTTAACAACAAATGATCAATCTGGAACGGAACGAAAGTGCCTGGCTTAAATTAAAGCTGATTTCAGGCAAATAGAAAAATAAGGAGTAAGCGGCTTTAAAGAGTAACCAACCTCAGCGTTTCCGGATTATCGGTTTACAATTAAAAAAAAAGCTTAAAAGCTTTACCAATAATAATGAGTTATAAGGTTTACATAGCAGGCTTAGGGGTTATATCTGCCATTGGAAACAATGTGCAGGAATGCCTGCATGCGCTTGAAGCCGGGCAGGCCGGTATAGCAAATGCGGTGTTTTTAAAAACTGTGCATGCCAACGAAATTCCCGTTGCTGAAGTGAAGCTGAGCAATGATGCACTTGCTGAAAAAACAGGTTTATCAAACATGCTGAGCCGTACTGCGCTGTTGAGCATGGCTGCTGCCGGCGAAGCTTTAAAAGATGCGGCTATTGAAGACATACATGCATTACGTTGTGGCTTTATATCAGCAACCACTGCCGCAGGTATTGATAAAACAGAGCATTTTTTTACAGATGTTTTAAAAGGTTATAGCAAAGGCAACCTGCATGATGTAGTGCATCATGAATGCGGCAGCATAACGCAGGTTGTTGCAGATAAACTGAACATCAGCGGTTATACAACTACCATTAATACGGCATGCTCATCATCAGCTAATTCAATTATGCTGGGCGCAAGGCTTATAAAAGCAGGCATGCTTGATGTGGCTGTTGCAGGCGGCACAGATGCATTGGCAAAATTTACCCTTAATGGTTTCAATACGCTGATGATTTTAGATAAAGAATTTTGCAGGCCCTTTGATGAGAACAGGAATGGTTTAAACTTAGGGGAAGGGGCAGGTTATGTGGTGCTTGTTTCTGATGCTGTTGCGCAGCGATTAAACAAAGAAATGTATTGCGAGCTGAAAGGCTATTCCAATACCAACGATGCCTATCATCAAACCGCTTCATCGCCAGATGGTACTGGTTCTTACCTGGCCATGCAGCAGGCATTGGCGGCAGCCAATATAAACGCCGGTGATATTGATTATATTAACCTGCATGGAACCGGTACCTATAATAATGATATGGCAGAAGGCACGGCCATTCAGCGTTTATTTAAACCTCCCTACCCTAAAATGAGTTCTACAAAATCATTTACAGGTCATACTTTAGGTGCAAGCGGTGGTATTGAAGCAGTATTCTCTTCACTGGCTGTGAAGCATGGTTTAATCTACCCGAACCTCCGGTTGCAAACGCCCATTAAAGAGTTTCCATTTTCTGCAGAAACTATGTTCTCAAAACAACCGGTAAATTATGTGCTTTCCAACTCCTTTGGCTTTGGCGGTAATTGTTCTTCATTAATTTTTTCAAAACTGTAAAATGAAGAAGATATACATCCGTTCGGCTTCATGCATAAGTGCACAGGAAACTTTCCATAATGGTTTATTCACAGGCGCTCCGGTTGAATACACGGAAACGATACTGCCTTTTGCAGAGCCTTCCTATAAAGATTTTATGGATGCAAGGCAACTGCGCCGCATGAGTAAAGTAGTGCGCACCGGTGTTACCACAGCATTGCGTTGTTTAAAAGAGGCAGGCGTTGAAACAGTTGATGCTATTGTTTCAGGCACGTCGTATGGATGCATGCAAGATTCCGAGAATTTTCTGAAGAGCATTGTTTTACAGGATGAGGAGGCGCTTTCGCCAACATCATTTATTCAATCCACGCATAACCTGGTGAGCGCACAAATTGCTTTAACATTAAAATGTCATAATTATAATACAACGTATGCGCACCGGGGCTTTTCTTTTGAACATGCATTAACCGATGCCATGTTGCTGTTGAATGAACAAAGCGCTGAAAATGTATTGACTGGCAGTGCCGATGAAATGACAGATTTTACCTGGCATGTATTGCGCAGGTTTGGACTGTTTAAACCACAGGCTATTTCAAATTTCTCCTTGTTTAATTCTAAAACACGCGGAAGTATAGCGGGACAAGGAAGCAGCTTCTTTTTACTATCCGGCACTCGTAATGAAAATGATTATGCGCAAATTAACGGCATAGAACTTATTTATAAAGCCAGTGGCGGTGATGTAAAAAATGAAGCTGCAAGATTTTTATCGGCACAAAAAATAAATGCGGGTGACATTGATTTGCTTATTACAGGAAGAAATGGAGATGTAACACAGGATAAGATATTTGATGATATAGAGAATAATGTTTTTTTGGATGTTGCTTCCATAAATTATAAACATCTGTGTGGCGAATACCCTACATCTTCTTCCTTTGCATTGTGGCTTGCAGCCAATATTATTAAACAAAAACAATTGCCGCCATGCTTTAAAGAAACCGGTGTTAATGCTGAAAAGATAAACCGCATTTTAATTTATAATTGTTATCAACGCAGCTATCACTCATTTATATTAATTTCAAAATGCAATTAACCGGATGCTGAAAAATACGCTTTATATTATCCAACATATTGAACAGACAAACAATTCAATTGAGGCATTGATTGCATTAAACAGTGCTCATGAAATATTCATGGGCCATTTTCCTGTAAGAGCTGTTTTGCCCGGCGCCTGCATGTTACAAATAATAAAAGAGCTTTTAGAAGAAGCGTTTCATTCAAAACTCCGATTGATTAAAGCCGATGAAATAAAGTTCCTGCGTATAATTGAACCGGAAGCAAATACTGTTATCAGTTTTTTCATCGATTTTGAACAAGTGGAAGAAAGCGTTTTTAACGTGAATGCTAAAATCCTGAAAGCCGGTGTGGTTTGTTATAAAATGAAGGCATCATATAAGCACGTAAATATTTAAATTTCACCAACCCTTCTGATTAACCGTGTAATAAAATCTTTCTCTGCTTGCATATTGGTTTGCGTTACCGCTAAAGACAGGTATTTTTTTGCACTAAACTTATCATGTTCCAGTAAATACAGTTTCCCCAAAGTGGCGTTCAATAAAAAATATTGATGCATAAATGCATTTTGCTCCAGCTTTTTTAAAATGGTAAATGCATCTGCTTTATTGCCTGCATAATACAACGCAATCGCATAGTTTAATTCAATAAAAGGATTTGAATTAAGCTGTAGTAACTTCAAATAAAGACCTTTGATAGTATGCCAGTCCGTATATTTAAAACTCGTTGCATTGCAATGCAGGTAAGCAATGGAAGCTTCGTAATGGTACGACGATACAACATTATCTTTTGAATCGTGGAGATGTTTCCGGCCAAGCATAATTAAATCCTCGTTCCATAAACTGCGGTCCTGTTCTTCAAGGTCAAGCAGTGCCCCGGCTGAAGAAAATCTTGACTTTAATCTTGCCGCGTTAAACAGCATCAATGCATACAAGGCCTTTGTTTCTTTATTGGCAAAGCCGCTTTCCAGTAATATTTTCGTCATGATCAATGCATCTTCGCAAAGTTTTTCGCGTATCAATTCTTTGCCCCAAGATGATTTATAACCTTCATTAAAAACCAGGTAAAGAATTTTATGCACAATGGGCAATCGTTGTCCTAATGCATCTGCCGTTAATTCTTTAAACAATATCTTTTCATCCCTTATCTTTTGCCTTGACCGAGTAAGCAGTTTGTCAATGCCATCAATGCTCATGGCGAGTATTTTGGCAATAGGTTCAACTTTTAAATTGATGACATATTTAAGTGTAACAACCACCTGCGCCTTTGGTGAAAGATCGGGATGCGCACAGGCAAACAATAACTTCAGTTCATGATCTTTTATAAGTGGTTCAGAAAATATGGTTTCATGCACCACTGAACTTTCAATCTCGTCAGCAGGTAAATATTTCTTTTCTTTCAGCCTGTTAATGGCTTTATTGCGGCATACCATAAACAGCCATCCTTCCATATTTGCCGGAACATTATTATCTCTCCATGAAGTTAATGCAGATGAAAAAGCATCCTGCACAATGTCTTCTGCTGTTTCAATATGCATGTTGCGAAAACAATACAACAGCATTGCAATCATTTTGCCATATTGCTTTTTGTAGAGCTGGTCAACCTGTTGCTGTAAATTATACATCAGCCCATCATTGTTGCAGTAAGCATCGGCCTTATTTCAAGCGCCATTGATCCATCCAAAATATAAGGGCATGTTTGCGCAATCGCAATGGCCTGCGCCATGTTTTCAGCGTGTAGGAGAATAAAGCCGCTTATACATTCCTTTGCTTCAATAAAAGGCCCGTCAGAAACTACGTTATCTTTTGTAATGTAGCTGCCATTTGTTTTCAGCGGGTCGCCGCCTTTATAATTGCCCGACGCAGCAAGCCCTTCGCACCATTTCGTCATTTCCTGTATGCGCTGTTGTTGCGTTCCCTCTTCTTTTAAGCGTTGCAGGTCTTCTCTTACAATAAACAAAAAATTTTCCATTGAAATATGCTTTTTGGTAATGAATTTTTTATGTTATCAGCTGCAGCATTTCATGGCATCGTTCCTTGTGTCACTCCCTTGTACAACAAATTTTCATGGCAGCTTTATCAGTCGTTAATTGCTTAATATAACACATTTCATGTCTTGCAATTTACGTCGCAGAACGACGAAATAAATACCTGCTTATTTGTTTAAACACAAAATAAAGCAACGATAACGCACATGCTATAATCAAACCAAATCTTATATAAGTTGCGGTGGTTAAAGATATTCCAAGCCCGGTGCCCAGCGCAATATACCCGGCAAGGCAAACCGGGCATTTTGGTATCAGCACAAAAATAAATGCAGAAACAGCCATTTTTATATAGTCTTTGCTGCGCCGGCCGGTCTTCTTTTTACCTTCTTTGTTTTCATCGGTTTTCGACGGCCTTGTATGTGTGCATTGGCATTGCATATTATTGTTATTTATGTTCATCACTGTGACAGCAACTGTCTTTTTTCTCTTCAGCAACATAGCGGCCCTGCATATTTACATGTCCGCCCTCTTTATACTTGTCGTGATGCCGCACCCAGCTTGTAAGGTTTTCGCCTTCTCCTTCATTTCTGCCTAACGGCGCTGTATCAAGTATCATATAAGTAGATATTTGATTTTCACCACCCCGCGCATAGGATGAATAAGTGTGAAATATATTTCCATCTTCATCTTTATAAAATGCACTGTCGCCCGGCGCCTCTTCGCCCATGTAAGGCTGCATGCCATAATTATAATACACTTTTCCATCCACAATGTCCTGCTGCCTGAATGATACATGAAAATCAAAATTGAAATCGTTGTTTAATGATGAAACCCAGGGGAACGTCCAACCCATGCGTTTTTTAAATGCTTCAATTTTTTCAACCGGGGCGCGGGAAACAGCCACGTAGCTTACATCATGATTGTTTAAATGTATTAACGCGGCCTGCGCGTGATCGGCGCCGAATGAACAGCCCACGCAGCCTTCCTCCCAATCTGGCCCGAACATAAAATGCTGGATAATTAACTGGCTGTGGCCATCAAACAGGTCAGCCAATGATACCTTGCCATCGATGCTGTCAAATACATAATTTTTGGTCAGTTTTGTCCAGGGTAATGCAAGCCGTTCAGCCCTTAATTTATCATATGCTCTCGTAAATTCTTTTTCTTTCTGTAATAATTCCTGGCGTGCCTTTAACCATTCTTCAGGCTTTACAGTTTGATGTTTGCTTTTTGCGGCAGGCTGCATAGTTTGTGTTTCCATAATTGTTATTATTTTAGTTAAAGACAAACGGGGATTTAAAATCCGTACAACTCAAAAAGATTTTTTTTATTTTACAACACGATGGAAACCACGCAGGCCTTGGATCATTTGAAGAAAATAATCTTTGCCATACAACCTTTGCAGGATGATACCTGGAATGCATTTTCTTCAATATGGAAACCATATGAAGCCAAACGCAAAACACTGCTTACAAAAGCCGGGGAAACGGAGCGCTATTTATATTTTGTTTTGGAGGGTGTGCAACGCGGCTTTTATGCGCATGATGATGGCCGCGAAGCAACCATTGTTTTTACGTATGCCTTCTCATTTTCCGGTATTGCCGATTCTTTTTTATTGCAACAACCCTCCCGGTTCTTCCTGGAAACGCTTACCGCAAGCAGCTTTTTACGAACGGAATACAAACAGGTGAATAATTTATTGCAGCGTTACCCGGATTTTCAAACCTGTATGTTTAAATCATTGAGTTTTGCCTTTGCAGGTGTTTTGGAAAGACAGATAGAACTGCAATGTTTTTCTGCTGAAGAAAAATTTAAAGCACTTTTAAAGCGCAGTCCTCATGTATTAAATTTAATTCCACACAAATACCTGGCATCCTACCTCGGCATTGATGCCACCAATTTCAGCAAACTGCTTGGCACCGTACGTTTATAACAGCTTTTTATAAATCTTGGTTTTTACCAATATTTTGCAACAGCGTAAATGCAAGCTTTGCATCATAAACAAAATGTATGAAAACTCACAACTCGCAACAACTCATTGCACTGCTGGAAGAACAAACTGAAAGTATTTTAAATATTGCTGTTCAGCAATGGCAAATGACGCCTGTATCAGTTTTTAAACAACAGCCTTCACCGGGCTCATGGAGCGCCATGCAATGTCTCGGTCATTTAAATGCGTATGGCCGCTATTACCTGCCTGCAATAGAAAGGGCCATTGATATGGCAAGGTTAAAGCATCAGCCGGCGGTTGAAACATTTACGCCGGGCTGGCTTGGCAATTATTTTACCAAACTTATGTTGCCCGGCAAAGATGGTATTCCTGTTAAAAAAATGAAAGCGCCAAAAGATTACACAATCATAAATGAAGGCAACAGCGATGCCGTCATTGCAGAATTTATTAATCAACAGGAGAAAATACTGTTATTGCTGCAACAGGCGAGACATGTTGATTTAAATAAAATAAGGATACCGGTTTCCATTGCAAAATTTATAAAATTAAAACTTGGTGATGTGTTTATGTTTTTAATTGCACATAACCTTCGCCATGTAAAACAGACGGAAAGGGCCATTGCTGCCGCCACTTCTGCAAAAACTAAAGCCGGCAGTTTAGCATAATTTACTGCGAACCATTAGACAGTGCCTTGGCGGGGCATTGTCTGTAAACCCGGATAGTTGCGCTATTTACAATGTATGCACGCCGTTTAAAAAAATTTGTTGTTTGCTTATATTTTATTTGCTTTGTCGCAATACATTGTAGCCCAAACTATTTACTGATATGACAGAAGTTGGCGGACGGATTCTTTCTTTGAAAGATTTTTCACAAATTCTTTTTGAAGAGAGCGAAATAGAGTTAAGTACAGCAGCGCTTGAAAAAATTGATAAGAATTTTGAATTTCTAAAGCAATTTTCAACCGAAAAAGTTATTTACGGAATTAACACTGGTTTCGGGCCAATGGCCCAATACAGGATTAGTGACGACAGAACGCTTCAGTTACAATATAATTTAATAAGAAGCCATAGCTCCGGCAGCGGCAAACCTTTGCCGTCATTGCTTTGCAAGGCAGTAACGGTTGCCCGCTTAAACAGCTTAATGCAGGGCTACTCGGGCATACATAAAGAAACGGTTGAATTACTGGCAACGCTTATCAATAAAAATATTGTTCCGTGTATTTACGAGCACGGTGGTGTGGGCGCCAGCGGCGACCTCGTGCAGCTTGCCCACCTTGCACTTACTTTAATTGGTGAAGGCGAAGTGTATTTTGAAAATGCAATTCAGCCAACGGCTGAAGTGTTTAGGCGATTCAATATTCAGCCGCTTAACATTCATATACGCGAAGGCCTTGCCGTGTTGAACGGCACTTCTGCCATGACCGGCATCGGCATGATAAATATTCTCCAGGCCAATAAATTATTACACTGGATCATAATATTATCTGCTATAACCAATGAAGTGGTGGGCGCGTATTCAGATCATTTTTCTTATGAACTGAATATCGTAAAACCGCATAAAGGGCAAAACTGGGTGGCGGCTGTAATGCGCGATATTCTCAGCGACAGCAAGCTCATCCGCAGCCGCAGGGAACATTTGTATGAATCTGATGCCATAAGGCAAAAGGAAATTTTTGAAGATAAAGTGCAGGAATATTATTCGCTGCGCTGTGTAACCCAAATATTAGGGCCCATTTTCGATACCATTCAGCATGCAGAAAAAATTGTTACGGATGAATTGAATTCTGTGAACGATAATCCTGTTGTTGACCATGAAAACCATAATATTTTTCATGGCGGCAATTTCCATGGCGATTATGTTTCGCTTGAAATGGATAAGCTGAAGATAGCTACAACAAAACTCTCCATGCTCAGCGAACGGCAGTTAAATTATTTGCTGAACGATAAGCTTAACCAGAAGTTTCCGCCATTTGTAAACCTTGGTGTGCTCGGCTATAATTTCGGTATGCAGGGCGTGCAGTTTACGGCTGTTTCTACGGTTGCAGAAAATCAAACCTTATCATTTCCTATGTATGTGCATAGCATACCCAACAATAACGACAACCAGGATATGGTAAGCATGGGCACAAATGCAGCTTTGATAACTAAGAAAGTAATTGATAATTCTTTCGAGGTTTTAGCCATTCAAATGATGACTGTGCTGCAGGCTGTGGATTATCTCAATTGCTCCGCACAACTCTCTTCAAAAACCAATGCCGTTTATACAGCCATAAGGAAAATATTTCCTAAGTTCATTAACGATATGCCGAGGTATAAAGAGCTTGCAAAAGTTAAAAATTACTTTGAAACATCAGACCCGTTGATGTTAATAAACGCAGAATTACCTGCAGGCGCTAATAATTAAAATAAATTTGCAAGAAATATATTACAGATGAAATCTGCATTGGTTACTGGCGGTTCGAGAGGCATTGGAAAAGCTGTTTGCATTAAGCTCGCAGAAATGGGTTATCATGTTATCATTAATTACAGGAGTAATGAAGAAGAAGCCCGCAAAACCTTGCAGGCTTTGGAAGAAGAAAATGCAACCGGCGAATTATTGCAGTTTGATGTGGCAGATAAAGAAGCGATAAAAAATATATTGGGTGAATGGATTGAAAAAAACACGGATAAACCAATTGAAGTATTGGTAAACAATGCCGGTATAAGAGACGACGCTTTAATGTTTTGGATGAACGATGGCCAGTGGGACAGTGTAGTAAACACAAGCCTCGACGGGTTCTTTTACGTAACGCGTATTGTATTGAATAGCATGCTGCAGAAACGTTATGGCAGGATCATCAATATCGTTTCGTTATCGGGTATAAAAGGCATGCCGGGACAGGTGAATTATTCAGCAGCAAAGGCGGGCATCATCGGCGCTACAAAAGCATTGGCGCAGGAAGTTGGTAAAAGAAATATAACGGTTAATGCTATTGCGCCGGGTTTTATAAAAACAGATATGACGCAGGACCTGGATGAAGGCCAGCTAAAATCATTGATCCCGGTTAATCGTTTTGGAACGCCAGAAGAAGTAGCTTATGCAGTTGGGTTCCTGGCTGCACCACAGGCAGCATACATTACCGGAGAAGTAATTTCTGTAAATGGCGGCTTATACACTTAAATAAAATTTAAATGTGCCATTTTTTTTGTTTTAACGATTAATAGCCAATATTATTCGCCAGGCAGGATATCCGGATACCGGGATATTCTGATAATAATTGAATATTTATAAACTAATAATAACTCCCTTAGGGAATGGAGTTGATTTATGAACAGAGTTGTAATAACAGGCTTGGGTATTTATTCATGTATAGGTAAAAACCTGGATGAAGTAAAAAATTCTTTATACCAGGGTAAATCGGGTATTGTACTTGATCCTGTTCGTAAAGAATTTGGTTACCGTTCCGGTCTTACCGGTTGGGTTGATAAGCCAAACCTGAAAGAATTGCTCGACAGGCGTTCAAGAATAATGCTGCCCGAACAAGGTGAATATGCATATATCTCCACGCTTGAAGCTTTAAAAAATGCCGGGCTTGATGAAGATTATATACAGGCGCATGAAGTAGGTATTTTATTTGGTAACGACAGCTCCGCCCAACCCGTTATTGAAGGTATTGACATCATGCGGCAGAAAAAAGATACTATGATGGTGGGGTCTGCCTCTGTATTCAAAACCATGAACTCCACCGTTACCATGAACCTTGCAACTATTTTCAAATTGAAAGGCATCAATTTCACGGTGAGTGCAGCCTGCGCCAGCGGCTCACATGCTATAGGGCTTGCTTATCTTTTTATAAAAACAGGTTTACAGGATTGTGTTATTGCCGGCGGCGCACAGGAAATTAACCATCTTTCCATGGGCAATTTTGATGCACTCGGCGCCTTCTCCACGCATGAATCTGAACCCATAAAAGCTTCACGGCCTTTCGACCGCAGCCGCGATGGTCTTGTGCCAAGTGGAGGCGCAGCAACGGTTATTCTGGAAAGCCTCGAATCAGCACAAAAAAGGGGCGCACCTATTTTGGGCGAAGTGATCGGTTACGGATTTTCATCAAACGGCGAACATATTTCAAACCCAACTGTAAGCGGGCCGGTTCGCTCATTGCAAATGGCATTAAAAGATGCCGGTTTGCTGGCTGCAGAAATTGATTATATCAATGCACATGCCACCTCCACACAGGCCGGTGATGCCAGTGAAGCAAAGGCGATTAACGAGGTTTTTGGCGATAGCAAACCTTATGTAAGTTCTACCAAATCC
>NZ_JBQCIT010000003.1:0-51163 GCF_051953455.1 Parafilimonas sp.
ACCAACACATTTTGAACCGGTGCGGGTTTTACAAATAGCTGTAAATACGGCAAACGGTTAACTTTGTAATAACCATGTCAGCCGCCTTTGTTACTTTTACTTGCAGCATATTGTGAGGGTAGAATCTGGAATTCTTCTTTAAAAGATTTGGAGAAGTTTTTGGGATTATTGAATCCCACTTCATATGCAATTTCGGAAATAGACTTTCCGCTTTTTTCCAAAAGCTGTGCGGCTCTTTTTAAACGCATGGAACGAATAAATTCTATAGGTGTTTTGCCTGTAAGTGAAACAATTTTCCTGTATAAAGTAACACGGTTCATATACATTTCACGGCTGAAATCTTCTACCGAAAATTCCGGATTTTCCATATTTTTTTCAACCACTTCTAGCGCTTGTTTCAAAAAATTTTCATCCACAGACGTTATGGTTACCTCTGCCGGATTAACTTCAATCTGTTTCTGAAAACGCTTCTGCAATAATTTTTGCTGTGCCAATAAATTTCTGATGCGTGAAGCAAGTATTTCAAAAGTAAAAGGCTTGGTGATGTAATCATTCACCCCCACGTTAAAGCCTTCCAGCTGTTTTTCCTCATTTCCCCTTGCTGTAAGCAGAATGACAGGAATATGAGCGGTAGCCATTTCATTTTTTATTTTTGAGACCAGTTCAATCCCATCCATTAAAGGCATCATAAGGTCAGTTACAACAAGGCTTGGGTTAAGCTGTTTTATTTTTTTCCAACCTTCTTTTCCGTTTGCTGCTTCTTCAACATGATACTGTGCTTTCAGGTTGTCTTTTAAATAAAACCGCAGGTCTTCATTATCTTCTACAATTATTATTGTTTTCTTCTTAGCGTTTTTATCACCTGCTTCAGAAATGAATGCTGCTGCATCTTCTATCGGTGTTGGAAGGGTAGCCCGCGCTGAAGATTCATAGATTTTTTTTGCAGGAAGTAAAACTGTAAAGCACGTGCCTCTTTCAGGTTCGCTGTTTACGGTTATAATTCCATTATGAAGTTTTACAAATTCTTTTGTGATGGCCAGGCCAATTCCGGTTCCCTGGTTAACCATACTTTGCGGAACATCTGTTTGAAAAAAACGTTCAAAGATTTTGTTGTGCATATCGGTGGGAATTCCAATGCCCGTATCTTTTACTTCTATGGCAAGCGTTCCGTCATATTCATTGTTTGCAGATGCATTATAAGCCAGGTTAATACTAACGGTTCCGCCATCACGGGTATATTTAAAAGCGTTGGAAAGCAGGTTAAATAAAATCTTTTCAATCTTATCCTTGTCGAAATAAATTTCTAAACGCTCAATGTTTGATGAGAAAGCAAACTGTATTCGTTTTTTTTCTGCAATGTCTGTGAAAGATTGGCTGATATCTTTACTGAACTCTATAATATCGCCTATTGAAGGATGCAATTTTATTTCCTGCACTTCCATCTTTCTAAAATCAAGCAGTTGGTTTACCAGGTTCAGTAATCGTTTGGCATTGCGCTGAACAAGGTTCAATTGCTTTTTCTGTTCTTCGTCTGCCGTTTGTTTGATTATCTTATCTAACGGAGAGATGATAAGGCTTAAAGGAGTACGAAATTCATGACTTACATTAGTAAAGAATTTGGTCTTTAACTGTTCTATGGCATGCGCCCTCTCTGTTTCCCTGCGTTGTTGCTGCACTTCAAAGCGCATGTGTATCCTGTCCAGGGTTATGCGCCGTGCAAAAAGAAATAATCCTGCAGCAATTAATGCATAAATAGCATAAGCAAGCGGCGTTCGCCAAAAGGGCGGTTCAATATTTATTTGCAGGGTTTTTACATCACTCCACAAACCATTGCCGTTTAAAACTTTTACTTTAAAGTCATAATGTCCCGGGTCCAGGTTTGTGTAAGTAACCTGCCGCTGATTGCCATTTGTATATAACCAATTTGAATTAAACCCTTTCAGCATATAGGCATATTTATCGCGGAGGCTGTGGGCAAAATCGAGTGAGGCAAATTCTATGGAGAAAACATTTTCTTTATACTTGAGGGCAATGCGCTGAAGTTGTGATAAAGATTCTTTTAGGATAATACGGTTGTTAAATACTGCGCCGGGTTCAATATTTTTATTAAATATCTGCAAGCCGGTAAAAACGATTTTGGGATGATATGGCTGTTTCTCAATTTTACCCGGGTTAATGATATTGAAACCGGAAGGTCCGCCGAAAATTAATTCGCCTGCCCGTGTTTTGAGTGCAGCATTATCATTGAATTCACGGTTTTGAAGATTGTTCGTTTCATCATAATTAACGGTAAAAATAGTAAAACCATTTTCTTTTTGTTGAGGGATGGCGCTACACAATCCGTTAGGTGTAGAAATCCAGAGTGTATGATAATTGTCCTCAAGAATGTTCAATATCATATCATCAGGAAGACCATCTGATGTGGTAAATATTTTAAAGCTTTTTGTTTGTTCATTAAAGAGATTTAAACCTTCACGCGTACCCACCCAAATTCTTCCGTTACTATCTTCCAAAATAGAAATAACATTGTTGCTGCTTAAACTTTTGTTGTTATTTGTATGCTGATAAAAAACAGGAGTTGTTTTATTCTTTTCAAACACGGAGATTCCATTGTCTGTTCCAATCCATAAGTTTCCCTTCCTGTCTTCCATAATTGCAGAAATATAATTCGAAAGAATTGGGTCTTGCGCGCCGCCTTTATTTTGATAATGTTTAAAACGGTTTGTTTTGCTGTCGAGCAAATCAAGCCCGCCGCCTAAAGTACCTATCCATAAATGCTGCTCATTGTCTTCAAATATTTCCCAAACGTTATCATTAGACAAACTGGAAGAATCACTATCGCTGTGCCTGTAATGCGTAAACTTATTGCCATCGAACCTGTTTAATCCGCCGAGAAAAGTTCCAATCCACAAGATACCTTCGTGGTCAATCCACAGGCTTACTATTACATTATTGCTAAGGCTGTTTTCATTATGCGGATTATTCAGGTATTGTTTGAATGTATTGTTCTTCCTGTCGAAATAAATCAAACCACCGCCATTGGTTCCAATCCAGATATTACCCAGCTTATCTTCCACAAAGCGATTTACATCATCGTATTGCAAACTCGTTGAATTAGATAATTCGTGATGATAATAGGGAAAACTTACAATGTTGCTGTTTAAATAATTAACGCCCTGCTTATACGTTCCAAGCCAGATAATTCCGTTATCATCCTTATATACAGTAGTTATACTGTTTTGGCTAAGGCTTTTAGAATCTTTGGGATCGTTAACAATATAACTGGTTTTGAAGTTATTTTTTTTGTCAATCAGCGTCACGCCGCCGTGATCTGTTCCCACCCAAATGAGACCATTGTTGTCCTGAATAACTTGGCTTACCAGGCTGGAACTCAATTTTGCCGGAGATGAACGCTCATTAAATTGCCGGATAGCATTATCCTCAGGATGAAAAAAATAAATACCATTTGTAAAATACCACAACCACAAATCGCCATCGTTATCTATAAAAAAATTATAAAAGTTGTTACCCTTATTCATTTTCTGCAGGGCATTGCTGGAGAAAATAAGTTTATTCGCAGGTATATCAAACTTTCGCAACAGACCATTCTGATACACTACCCATAATTTTTCATCTTTTGTTTCTTTTACGGAAGCAATATTTTCTGAAGCACTAAACTTGAAATTTGTTAGGAATAATTTCGTTTTTTTATCTGTAGCCGAATACAAATACAGCCCCAGGCTATCGTAATGAAACCAATACCTGCCGTTGTTTCCCTTCACGATGTTTCTAATACTGCCTGAAGGCAAACCGAGCGAATGCAGATAGGTGTTACAACCGGCATCAAACTTTTCTGTGTGTGCATCGTAAATGCAGGGCGCGTTTCTCGTTGTCACCCACATTTTTCCACCGGGAAGTTCATACAGAGAACCTACATAACTATCCGTTAATAAGGAGCTGTTGTTAGGTTGTTTCCGGAATATCTTAAAAGAATATCCATCATACCGGTTAAGGCCAGACGCAGTGCCCAGCCATAAAAATCCATCCTGGTCTTTTAGTATCGCATTTACCTGATTTTGAGAAAGACCACTGTATATATTAAGTTTAGAAAAATTATACTGTTCATTTTGAGTAAAAACAGTAAAGGGAAGCAACAACCAAATAGTCAAAATAAGCAAACGCATCAATCCAGATTTATTTTAGAAAAGACTTTACACTATAAAGTACAAACGCCTGTTTTTATTCAAGAAAACCCGAAAGTAAGATAAACAAATGAAGCATGTTGTATGCAGTGTAAAAGCAATACAATTGGTTCTTTAGCTGTAATTTGTAATTGCACCGGTGTTTTGCCATAGCAGTGTCTTCGAGTACATTTAAAATTAGTTGAAATCCTATAGTGGGTAATAATAGCGCATACATGGTTGAATTGAATCCTCATCGGAAGTACTACTATCAGCTACATATCCGGCTGACCGAACACAGATGAGCAGTAGAATAAGGCGTACGGGATTATCAATGCTTACCTGGTCATCGAGTGTTGAAAAGCAGGTCTGGTTGCGTTTGTTGCCTTGTATGAATTGCATAGTTTTTTAAGCAATAATTATACGCTGTTTAAGCTATTCACATCATGTGTATATTTGAGTAAACAAGGTGGGTTTTTTCACAAACTCCCGTCGTCATTTGCAATCCATTTTGACAGACTGCATATCGCAGCGGAATACTACCTCCCTTTGACGTGCTAATGCTATGGTTTGAATTTTGTAGCTATATCTTCATTATCAACTTAATTTTTAGGACATGAACAAAATGAATAATATGAGTTACAAGAAATTCACAATAATGATGTTTATTTCCTTCATCATTATGTATGTTGTCATGTTTCTAAACATGGACAGCGTTGACCATTATCATACAAGCGTGACAAGAATTTATATGGCTATTTTAATGGTTGCTCCTATGGCAATAGTCATGATGACAATAATGGGAAACATGTACCCAAATAAGAAAACAAATACAGGAATTGTAGTAGCGGCTATCATATTGTTCATTGTAATGCTGACTGCACTACGAACACAGGCACCTGTAAGTGATGTTCAGTACATGAAAGCGATGATACCTCATCACTCCTCTGCGATAATGACAAGTAAGCATGCAAATATCAAAGACCCTGAAGTGAGAAAATTGGCGGATAGCATTATTGCATCTCAAGAACGAGAAATACAACAGATGGAGGCAATATTAAAACGCTTGAAGTAGAACAACCACTCCCGGTAACCAATCATTGCAAGACGTAAAGGTATGCAGCTTTGCGGCAAGGCCGGAGGACGGAATAACAATCGATAGTTGTTGCTACTATCAGCTTTTGTGGGTGGACAGACCTTAGCTGACTTTTAGAAATATTATCATGGTGTAAGAATAATTCATATTTCCAGCCAAAGCGCAAAGCCTGCTGTTTAACATTTTCACACTTTTGCAGCTTGCTTAAAAAATTCGATAGAAGCTTGCAATTCTTCTTCAGTTTCGGGCAACTGAGCTTTTAACCCACGTGTAAGTTTCGCCTGAATACTTTCAACAAATGGCCTGTATGTTTCATTATATTTTACAAAGGCAGACTTGTAATCGCCTTTTGAAGCCTGAAGCGCATCAACCAATTTTTTTGCTCCGAGTATTGCCAAAGTGGTTCCCATTCCTGTAAAGAAGCTTGGTGCATACGCAGCATCACCAACTAGCGCAACCCGTCCTTTTGTCCAATCAGGCATATGAATTTGACAAACTTCATCAAAATATAAATTGTCCGCAAGCATCATTGTTTCTAAGATTTCAGGAATTTTCCAATTCGTATTATTCCCAAAATTCTCTTTCAATATTTGTTTGTGTTGTTCGATATTTTTATAGTTCCACTTCAGCTTTGGAGAAAGAAACATCAATATAGCATTCACAGAATTCTGGAACTGATAAAGTACCGCTTGTTTGCCCACTTCCCGATAAATTATTCCCGTATTTTTTGCTCTGTTTGTTTGTATATGATTGGCTTCGGCAAATGCGAAATACACATTAAAAAACTTTGAAAAATTTTCTTCTTTACCAAACACTAATTTTCGAACAACAGAGTGCGTCCCGTCTCCGCCAAACACAAAATCGAAAGTTTTTTTTGCACCATTTTCAAATATAACGTCCACACTATCTTCGCTCTGAAGCAGTGTTTTAATACTATTTCCAAACAAAAATTCAACTTCGTTTTTTGGAACAATATCGAAAAGTATTTCCGCCAAATCAAAACGATTAATCTCAATATCACCACGATATTCATCAAAGTCATTGATTGAGAAATTAACCAGCGTTTCATTCTTTGCGTTTACAATCTCTGTGTCGTGCACAAATTCTTTCGCTTTAATTTTATCGTAAATACCCATCTCTTTTACCACGTTCAGCGCCTCGCCTCTCACATCAATAGGCGAACCGCCTTTTCGCAGTTCTTTACCAATTTCTACAATTGTTACTTCGTATTCGGATTTATTTAACCAATACGCCAAAGTCAATCCCGCAAAGCTTGCACCTGAAATTAAAACCCGTTTTTTCATAACCTCGAATTTCCTGTTGTTCTGATATTTTAGTTTACGATACAAAAATATTTTTAGCTTTGCAGGTAAAAAGCTCAATAGCTATTAAAAATAGTCGTAAAAAGTATCAAAACCGTAATGAATCTCAATTCTGAACAATTAAAAACGCGGTTTATAAAAATCCTGGGAAAGGATATCGAAAACATCGACATCAAAATTTTGAAATCGTATGAGTTCCTGCCTGAATTGATGTTGTATTTTGGTTCGTTTAGTATTAAAAAAACATTTATCCGGCATACAGCAACCGCCAACGGCATTAAGGATGGAATCAGTTTTCATTTTTATAATATAGTTGAAGACAATTCTCAAAGTTCAGGTAAACGAAAAAAAAATAATCAACCGCCGTATGTGAAAGTGTTTCCCATTTCGATTTCCCAAAAAATTCCAATGACTAAAAATACGCATGCTACACACCTTTCGGTTGCAATTAGTTCAAATTGCCTGAAAGGCTTTTTGAAAGCAGATGCAAAACATTTTCAGTCTTTGTTTGAGAGCAGTAATAATTTTTTGATTGAAGAAATTATGACAGACGATATTTTGCGAACTGTAAATGACATTGTAAAACAAGATGAGCCGGGTACGCTAAAAAGTTATTACTATAGACTAAAAGCAATGGAATTGCTTTTTTATTTATTCGAGAGCTTGCGGAAGCGGGAGAAGTCTGTTTACCAAAAGCTCAACGACAGAGAAATACAATCGATTTACAAAGTACGCGACAAAATTGTTTCGTCATTGAGCAAAGCAAGCACCATAGCAGACTTAACTAAAATTGCGGGCATGAATGAATTGAAAATGCGCAGAATTTTTACACAGGTTTTCGGAATGGGAATATACGATTACTATCAGCATTTGAGAATGAAAGAAGCTGCAAGGCTTTTGCGTGAGGAAAAATTATCTGTTTCAGAAGCTGGGTATCAAATGGGCTTTGAAAACCTAAGTCATTTTACAAGAGTATTTGAAAAACATATCGGTAAAAAGCCTAAGAAATACAGCAGTGACTTTCGGTTACCGTAGCCGGCCTAAGCATATTTTCTAAAAATGCGATGATTGGTCCAAAATAAAGTGGCCTGCGCCTGAAGCCTTACTGATTCAGGCGGGGGTATTCATTCTGGTGTTGAGTCTTTGCCGAGCACCGAAACCGGTTATCTTAACAGTTATAAGTTCGTTTAATCAGTCTGCGACATATTTTTCTGCTTTCGTAAGGTGGTGATCTGTTGGTATAATGCACAATTAATAATGAGCAAAAAATTATTGCAGGCAGCAATGAATTGAAAGGAAGAAGTGGTAATATATGTTGGCCCAACAGAAGAATATGTAGTAAATATGATTGATGTGCTATAGTACGACATAACAAAGTATTATCCCATGATCAAGAAGTTGACTAAAAAAAGGTAAATTTGTTAGAAATAAAGGTGTTTATGGAAACAATAGGTATTCGTCAAAAACTACATCAGTTTATTGACACAATAGAAGATAAAAAAGCAGAAGCCATTTATACATTGTTTGAAGACGAAATAGAGCAAGATGAATGGGAATATTCTGACGACTTTAAAGCTGAGCTCGACAAACGATATGAATATTATCAAAATGGCGGCAAGATGGTAACTGCAGAAGAAGTGGACGAGCAAATCAACGTCCTCTTTCACCCAGATAAAAATAAATGAGCTATAAGTACGTTTTTGAGCCCCGTGCATTAAATGAATACAAAGAAGCTGTTATATGGTACAGAGAACGAAGTGAGATAGCAGCAAGAAATTTAACAAAGGTGTTAAAGAGTGGGTTAGAAGCAATATGTGATAACCCGTTGCGCTACCGCAATACATATAAAATCTTCAGAGAAATATCTTTGAAAAAATACCCTTACTGCATTGTTTATTTTGTTGATGAAAGAACAAAGACGGTTATTATAACATCGCTGTATCATCATAAAAGAAATCCAAAAAAGAAGTACAGGAAATAGTGCAGATCCAACACACAGCACTATTTAGAGTTTAAGCAATTACAGGATATAAAGTTATTTCATATACCAGCACTTCTGAGGAATCTGCGGCATTCTGAACGCACTTGCAGGCACTTTTCGAAAAAAATTCTTATCGGAGTAATTTTTGTTATCATTTGATAGTTATGGCCGCATATAGTAACCTTGTATCCGGCCATAAGTTTGTAATTTATATAGCTTATGGCCGCTTATAACAATCGTATATCCGGCCACAACTCATAAAACGCGAATCAATATGACGGAAGAATTAACTGGCAGAAAGGAAGAAATCAGGCTGCTGGATGAGACTTATAAGACTAAAGGAGCCGGCCTTGTCGCAGTATATGGAAGGCGAAGAGTAGGTAAAACCTTTCTTATCCATACTTATTTTAAAAAGCATCTGGCTTTCGAACTGACAGGCATGTACAATGTCAGTTTGAAAGGACAATTGCAGCAGTTTAGCAAAGCCATGCAAAAAGCGACAGGATCAGCTTGTCATTACGCCCGCCGCAAAACTGGGTAGAGGCATTTCACGCATTGGAGCAATACCTGGCGACAAAAAGCAAGAACAAAAAATGGGTGGTATTCCTCGATGAATTTCCCTGGCTGGACGGCCGGAAATCAGGGTTTCTTTCTGCATTTGAACATTTTTGGAATACATGGGCCAGTCGCCAACCGAATTTACTGGTCGTCATTTGTGGATCGGCGGCCTCCTGGATGATCCGCAAGATCGTTAACAATAAAGGCGGACTACATAACCGGATTACTCAAAAAATAAGACTTCTGCCCTTTACGCTATCTGAATCAGAAGCCTATCTGAAAAGTTTGGGAAGTAAACTCGACAGGTATCAGACACTCCAGATTTATATGGCTTTGGGTGGCATACCTCAATATCTAAAAGCTGTGGGAAAAGGCAATAGTGCTGTTCAGGTGATTGAAAAAATTTGCTTTAATAAGGACGGGTTATTGAAAGGAGAATTCAATAACCTTTACGGTTCTCTTTTTGAAATCGCAGACAACCATATAAAGGCTGTCAGGGCTTTGGCCACAATGCCCAAAGGAATGACTCGTCAGGAGATCATAAACGCATGTGGTCTTAGTTCTGGAGGGAGAACCAGCCTGATGCTTGAGGAATTGGAAGAATCGGGGTTTATCAAATCTACTCTTCCTTATGATAAAATTACCCGTGATGCTGTTTACAGGTTGACAGATGAATTTTCAATTTTTTATTTGCGGTTCATGGACAAACCCAGATCTTCAGGAAAAGATACATGGGCTAAAATAAGTACATCCCCTTCTTATAAAATCTGGAGTGGAATGGCTTTCGAGGCGGTCTGCTTAAAGCATGTTGAACAGATAAAAAAGGGGCCTGGCATTCAGGGCATAGAATCGGAAGAAAGCGGATGGCGATATGTTCCGTCGAAAGGAGAATCAGAAGGTGGGGCACAAATTGATCTGCTGATAGACAGAAAAGACAGGTGTATCAATATTTGTGAAATAAAGTATTATACAGGGGAATTTAGTATTGATAAACCTTATGCCGGTGAACTCCAACAAAAATTAGATGTGTTTGCTCAAAAGACAAAGACAAGAAAGACATTGTTTCTTACCATGATTACTTCCTATGGTATTAAAGAAAATAATTATTCTGCCAGCCTGATACAGAAAAGTCTGGCTATGGATGTTTTATTTGATTGAAAAAAAATCTTGTCTTGTAATTGTGGGATTGACAATCCCATAATTAGCGAACAGCGTAGCCCACATCATCTTGACTTTATTTAATTTTTTAAAAGCCATTAGCAAATGTTTACCAACAAAATGAAAGCTTTTCAACCTTTAAAACTTAAATGCAGATGATATTTAAGTTTCTATATCAAAAGAATCACACTTCATCAATTTCCTCATTTTCTACCTTTAGCCGGTAAGCCTCCTGTTCAATTAAATTTTGAATATCCAGCTTTACCTGGAAATAGTTATCCATTATTTGTTGATTTGTAACATTTGAAATTTTAGGTATTGGCTTAAATCTTTTCAATTCTTCATTTAATTTTTCAGCGTCGTTCTGAATCGCGCAATGAAACATCTTCAGCCTGATTTTTTCATCCGGATCATCCGCCACCATACCCACAAATTCGCCGGAAGAAAGTGAAGCGATTTTAGAGGGAGGTATAACCGCATCAAGTTGTGCAGAGCGGTTGATGGAAATATCGGTACGATTAATAGAAAGGCTTTCCCTGTCTTGCATTAATTTTCCAAAGCGTTCTGACAACTGTTTGGCTGTTTCGCCCATTACCTGGCCGCTGATAATATTGCCTGTAATATTGACGATAACATCAGCCTGTTCCTTTCCATAATCTTTTTTAAGCTGACTAAAGTCCTGCATGGCTAATGTAGTTGCAACACGATTACTTCGTGCTGTGGCAATGAGTGAATCCATGTGATTAAAAAAGATGGTTGGAAATTCATCGAAGATTAGACTACAGGGGAGCTGCCCTTTTTTGTTTACAATTCTCACCAGCCTCGAAATATACAGCGACAATACGGCTCCGTAAATCTGTTGCTTTTCCGGATTATTGCCCATGCAAATAATTTTCGGTTGTTTGGGATTATTGATGTCAAGCGTAAAATCTTTTCCGGACAATACCCAATAGAGTTGCGGTGAGGACAACCTTGATAAAACAATCTTTTACGGAAGCCACTTGTCCTTCCAGTTGCTCCATTGCATCATTCTGATAAGCTGTAATGAATGGGTTCAGGAAAACCTGTATCTCAGGTTCTGTATTTAATACCGGGAATAGCTGGTCATAATCTGCCTGTATCATTTCAATTACATGCGGCAGCGTACAATATCTTCCGTTACCGTACTTGCGTAAATACCAGATAACAGCCGTTACAAAATTGATGGGTGATTCTACGAAAAAATCACCCTGCTTTTTTATCCATTCCCTGTTCAATCCTAACAGGATGGTTCTTGCCGATTCAGTTGCATCCGTTATATCACGCATGGCTTGCGGGTCCAAAGGGTTGCAGCGATGTGATGTGGAAAGGTCATCGAAGTTGATGATATAGAATAGGGGAGCGGCGGCATATTTGTTTTTATGCAGCAATAACCAATTGTAGGCAATCTTTGTCAGGTCATCATATTTAAAATCATAAATGAACATGGCAAAACCTTTTTCGATGTGCTGCTTTATTACATGCTGCACAACAAACCATGACTTGCCCGCCCCCGGGCTTCCTGTTATCAGTAATCCACGAAACGGATTGATAAAGTTGATCCAGCTATTTCTGTACTTGCCTTTCAGATTATACTGCGCCGGAAGATTGATGGAATAAGGGTTAATGATTTTTCTTTCTTCCTGCGGAAAAGTTTCGTTCAATTGGTTGAATACATCTTTCGACAGTTTCACGCGTATTAACCGGCTCAATAAATTACCACCGGCCAGAATGAGTAAAAAACCGAACGATGTAACACTCATATAAATTATAGTAACTGTTTCAACAGCATAGTTCAGCTGTACCAGCGACGAACCAAGAAAATAAAGCAGCAACCCTGTTCCTGTATACCATGCTATTATTTTAAGCTGCAGTTTTTCATCTTTCTTTCCCCTTGCACCCATTAAAGAAATCGCAAGCAATCCCAGTGCTATTAATTTGGAAGTGACAAAGTGATTGAATAATCCGGTATGTATGATGTTCTTTAAAAGCCGGTCTGTTATCTGATTGGTAAGGTGCCATTGTTCAAAAGCTTTGTAACAATAAAAGTAAAAATGCAGCAATAAAATAAAGATGGCTGCAAAGCGGGTCATGTCCAGTATCTTCCTTAACCCCATTTCGTTTTCTCCTGTTCCTGCCATGATGAAAAGTTTACAGTTTATAATCCGAGGTGTTTTTTCTTTTTTCTTCTTTTCTTTTTAATCAGTTGATAAGGCATGAATTCACCTTGTTGTTTGGCAGTAAGTAATTCATCTAAAAGGCGAGTGGTTATAACAGGCGTTTCATTCAAGGCTTTTGAAACATTTTTTTCATATAGCCCTGATTGCCGTGGTAAGGTGTTTAGATGCAGTTGTTTTTCTCCGGCACCAACATTTACATTGTTTGTTGTAAGTATGATATTCTGTAAATGGGCAATGCTATATTGTCTGCCTAAATCACTTCCGTTAAATACAACCTTGTTTTGATTATCCACGAATGTGATCCCATAAATCCTTCCTGCTGCATTTTGCCGTAAAACAGTGGCAATCTTTTTCGACTCTAATAAGCTGATTAATTCATTCAAAGCAGCTGGCTTTTTGGACAGCGCCTGGTTAAGCAGTGATTTAGTATGTTGCTTTAAAGATTCTTTCTTGTCTTTGTTTGCAATGAATAATTTTTCCAGTTTATTAAGTGTTGGTTGGCTGTTAACCGAGCTGGCCTTTACAGGCACACCGATCTTTTGCCCTTCTTTATCTAAAACCCTGTACACCAGTCCATGATTTTTATAAATCCTGCTTTCTTCTTTTCCCCGGTCTGCTATAACATTATACTGCTTTAATATGGCATTGAATTCAGGGAGTGATGCATACTTGTAAGTATGCAGTACAGCATTTACAACATTGGCGATAGCTCTTTTTGTTTCAACTTTTCCATAAATTATTTTTTCAGCATTAACCGGCTGAATTTTTTGTTTTAAAAACTGCTTCTGATTTTCTGCATAAATAAGTTTGAATTCCCTTTCAATTTCTTTCCTCGCTTTTTCAGATTGGTTGCGCCCGATATTATGCGTGTTGATGCGGCTGCCATCATCGCGGATGGTTGTTGTTACAATGTGAACATGCGGGTGGCCGGCGTCGTTATGTTTGTAAATAAGAAATGGCTGTTCGCCAAAACCAATCTTATCCATGTAGCTGTTTGCAATATTTACCAGCTTGTCTGCACTTAGTTTTTCTGAAGGATCAAAGTTGAGGGATATATGCAGTGTTTTTGTTTGAGCCCTTTCATTGAGCACATTCAATCTTTCAAAGCCTTCCATTTTCTGATAAAAATTCATGTCTTTCGCCACCTTTAAAAAATTGCCGGCATATAAGCACTCGGCTTTGTTCTGGCTTACTTTATGTTCGTTATAATTCAGGGCAGCAACTAATCTTTTGGGTGTTGTTATTTTTGCAACCATTGTTCGTATAACTGATTAATTTTTAAATTGATTTCTTCCACTTTGCTTACAACGGATTTATGCAAGCCATTATAAAACTGAATCCAGGTGCGGAATTCCGGTATCTTATCCAGTGTATGTAGCTTATGTACTGTTTGATTGAAATTATTACCGACTGCATTGAGTTCTTTTTTGAGCTGAACCATTTCCTTTAAAAATTCATCGGCGCTTTGATTTCTGTATTTCACTATTACGGGTTTTTGCAGGATGACTTTGCGAACATAATTGCTGGTACTTCTTTCAGTAGTTTGTTTCCTTAAATTTTTAAGTTGTTCCAACTCGGTATTATTCATCCTGATTTTGAAAAATATATTGCGCACTTCATTTTCTTTCTTCTGCATATCCTTTCATTATTTTTTCAAAAGCGTTTTTAATCTGCTTCAATTCCCCGCAGCGAGTTCCGAAGCGGAGGGCAAGATGCTCCAACGTGGCCACGTTTGTACATCTTGCTGTGTGCAGAGTCAAGCACACTAAAGCATTTAAGTCGCCGGATAAGCCTAACTGAAGAAGAATATTCCTGGAATAAAAAGAGGCTTTTGAGCAGGTTATAATCTTTGCTTTCCATACGCACTTTTTTCGTTTTCACCATAAAAAAATCACTGACTTTATAAAGTTAGAAAGAGAAGGAATTTTGAAGAACAGGTGGGCAAATTCTGCTCATGTTAAATAGGTTACTCCTGAATAAAAAAAGGGCTTTACAGCAGCCCTTCATCAGCAAATGAATAATAACCCTCACTGCTTATTATAATGTGGTCTAATACTTTGATATCATGGTACTTTGCAGCTTCTGCAATTTTTGTTGTTAGTTCCTCGTCCGCTCTGCTTGGTTTCAGGTTCCCGGAGGGATGATTATGGCAAAGAATAATACTTACACAAAGCGACTTTATGGCCGCTGCCAGTATCAGCCTTGGGTCTGCAACAGTTCCTGAAATACCACCTGCAGAAGTCTTATATATACCCAGGACCCTGTTATTACGGTTGAGAAATAAAACCTTAAATTCTTCCTGCATTTCAATTTTGTTTTCATCCCACACCTGGCGCAGTAAATCGCAGGAATCCTTTGAATCTCTAATTACCGGCCTTTCAGAAGCTTTTACTTTTGATTTATAAACCAGTTCTACTTCTGCTACCCTTGTCCATTCCGGAGATACCATTTTCTGTTCCATAAAATCATTTTAAAAGATTAAAAAATTAATTATGGAACCCACCCCGGCTTTGGGCAATCAAGGCAAGGAAGCAACGGAATAATAGTATCCTTTGCTATGAAGGAAAGCCGTTCTTTATGCCGGAATTTCTTTGCCGCTACAGCAGCCCGATAGCCGAACTTCGTGGCAACAATTAATGAAGGAATGATAACCATGTAATTATTTAAAAGTTAACTGTAAATGCTTATAAGGTGTCGCTTCTGAAATATGTAGTAGCTCTTTTTTTTATAAATGGGATTAAATTAGATTGAATAAGATTGAATAAGATGAATAAGACTCTGATTCTTGATTTCCCATTCCAGATATATTTTATCTAACTGATAAAACCAAGCTGCCGCTCCATTTACAACAACTGTTAGAACACGAGCGGCAGCTTTTTAATACAATCAAAGCGCCGACATTTTTGGAGCGCTTTGATTATAAGATAGCAGCTTATCTCTTTGGTGTTTCAAACTGTTCGCAAACTGCAATTTGGTAATCCACTTTTGTTAATTTGGGGAGTATCTTATCCAAACGGTAAACGGGAAAATTGCATTGTCTGCACCCTTGTTTATCTCTTGTCAATTTAACCGATGCAACCTGACTAATTATGATGGCATCACAGCCGAAAGTAATATATGTTTCTTCTGTTCTTATCACTACAATTACATCTGAATACTTTTGCTTTATCGCTTTCCATATATCAAAAAGCTGCTTTGTTTCATGTTGTATAACCTGCTTTTTCATTGTAATTATTTTTAAATGAAAAAAGGTAAGGCCGGGCAGTATCCGGCCTTGCCAACTGCTCAATTCAGTATAAATGCTGCTGCGCCATTGTTTGCAAAATCCCGGCAAAGATTAAAGGCTTTCTGTGTTTTGATTTGTGCTGTGCCGCCATACAAAAGAGACTTCAATTTGACTTCATCATCTTTATAGCTGCGTACATTCTGAAAATATCCTGTTACAGCATTATAAGCTCCAAACACAGTACCTACGGTTGTTTCTGTTTGTTGGGTTGGGCTGGTTAATGCATATTCATAAACGGCATTGCACATATTATTAAAGCAGGCAGACAGGTCATCCCATTTACAGGCCTGTATATTTTGCAGCACTTCTTTATTCGGCACCATTGCCAAACGGATTAACTGCTGCAGTTCAGGGTCGGTTATTTTAACCCTTGTCCAGTTATTAAACACTTCTTCCAGTTGTATTGAAAGCTGGTTGGAAATGCCCATGACTTTATGCGCCTGTTCCAGTCTTTCTTTAGCGTTGGCGGTATGCCTGATTTTAATGGAGTTGGTATGGCTGTGCATAGCTGCATTCAGCGTATTGTTGCAAACAATCCTTATAGGCGTAAAGGCTGCCGTTATGCTGCCGTAACCATCATGTGAAGTGGTTAGAAATAGATATTGTTCTATTAAATCATCTCTGCCAACCTTTATATAAGAAGGCAGTTTTGCCGTAATGAAAATCCGTTCGCCTTTACCCAATGCGCCCGCAGTTTCATACTGAATACCATCACCGCCGACAATCGTATCAAAGAAGCTGAAAGCATCAGTATTCTGTACAATCTCATAATCTTTACCGACTACGCCCAAAACAATATTCGTATCCGTGCGGATAGTGGCAAAATAATCTAGTACTGCAATTTGCGGGTTTTCGTATTCATTGCGCTGCGTATATAATTTGTGTTTTTCCACCACATAGTCCAATCCTGCAAACTGCAATGCTTCCGCACTTGTGGGATAATCACTAACGATTTGCCCTAAGCCGTGCCATGCTTTTTCTTTTGCGGAAAAGAAACTGTGCTGTCCTGTTTGTTCGTTGAAATGAATGTTGTCTGCCATAATAATTACCCAGCTTCCTGCCTTCGCCGGCTTCGGCGGGCAGGTAATTTGTATCCCGCAGGCGGTACTGCTGCGGTCATGTTATCAAATTTGTTGAATAGATTAGTAAAGCGTTTCAGCGCTCATGCACTGAAACGCTAAAGGTTTAGAATGGTAAATCATCTGATGAATCGGCTATCCTGCCTGTGTTATTTATTGGCACAGCCGGTGTTTCGCTACCGTTATCGATACCCTTTGTTTTACCATGCAGTTTAATATTACTTACATGCATAGACAAAGAAGCTATTGTTTTACCTTCCATGTTCTTCCATGAATTAAGATTGATTCGGCCATTTAGCTCTACGAGTGTGCCTTTGGTTAAATATTCGGCAATCCCTGTATTAATCCAGTAAGTACAGTTAAAATACCTTACTGCTTTCCTTGTTTCGCTGTCCCTTTTGTTTTATAATTGTCATTGACAGCAATAGAAAAATTGACAACCTGTTTGTCGTTGTTTGTTGTTCTTACCTCTGCGTTTTTTGTCAAACGCCCTACTAAAATTTCCATAACTTAAAATTTAATTAATGAATAAAAATTGATTACTGATTGAATAAAGTGAGTGAGGCGGCTTTGCTATAATTGATCCCCCTGTTACCGCCGTGTTTCTGTACAAGATGGAACACGGTTATATCCTCATTTAAATAAATTGCCCATGCACTGATTAAAGATTTTGAGCGGTTGTAATGCCTGCGGCGCTGTATCTGCCACGAAAGCCGCATCAATTTTGAACGTTGTCCGTGCTGCATACAATGAAAGTTTTAATGTGATTTAATTTTATTTCCTGTCCTCGGCTTAGCGCCTCGTCCTTTCTCTCGTAGCAACCCCGTCCTTAGGCAGGAAGGGAAAAAAGCAAGGTTTTCACCTGAAAAAATTTTTGACCGTGGAATAAAGTGAAGCGGTTTATGCCGCGAAAGCAAAAAGCCCAACGGAGACAGGGCGTATTTTTTTAAGTAAAACCTGTGGCCAGCCGCAGTGTACGGAGGCGCAGACCTTGCTTTGAGCACAGCCTGCCAGGATCTTCGCGCAGGAATGGATAGACGAGTATTTTATCATTAAAAAGATAAAATCAAAGAAGACTGGTATGGTTAAACTTGTTATGGCATATTCGATAAACCATAATTTCGCCGCCGCCCATAAATCATTTGGATGGAACATTATTTCAATCTGCCCGTCAGTGTAAACGGAGAGAACCAGAATTTTAGAGGGCGGCTGGTGACATTTGGCTATGTATACAAATATTATATCATTGTAGATGGACAGGAACTTGTTTTTGAGAAGGATGAGGAACAGCAATACAGGGTGTTATCCGGGAGGACACAAAAGGCAAGCCTATAAACCCCGGCATAATACAAGCTATCATTACCGCACTGGGTAACCTGTAATTTTCAATTGCGCTTTTCAGTGCCGAACATAACAAATGCTATTTGTGCATTGCTCACACCATGTTTAAAGAACGATGGTGCACTGCGGTCAAACCTGCGGTTATATTCTTCAAACCAAAGTTTAAAGGCGGATTTGGATTTGAGTTTACAACAGTCTTCAAACTGTTCTAACTGTTCTGCGGTGAGTATGATTTCATCATCGAATACGACCTTGTATTTCCAGTCATAGTTTTTCCAGCGGATATAATTCTCTGCTACCTGCTTTCGCAGGATCAACTGCGGGCTATGTTCAAAGGCACGCGGTTTAATTTCTATAAGGAAGGCCTTACCTGTTTCTTTATGACGAATTAAAAAATCGGGCGTATAACGTCGGTGACACTGGCGGATATAATTTGTGGACTGCTTTGTCCCGGGATGGTAGTAAATAGAAACGCGTTCCCGTAAAAATGCATATTCCTCTATAATCGAAATTGCAAACTTTAATTCCGTTAAAGAATCAAAAGAACATCCCCAATTCACAATCTTAACGGATTTGCCATACCTGAATTTTGATTCCTGCATTATCATGTTGCTAAATTTTAAAAGTGATTCATCAGCGGTCAAGGTTCATCAGGCTATGTGCCTTTATCTGTGTAATGTATCGTCTGTGGCCTGTTTTGTCGGCGTACGTGCGGTACTGAAGCGAGCCGTCCACCATAACTTTACTTCCTTTTACAAAATTTCTTTCTGCATATTCAGCGGTGTTGTTCCATGCCACTACATCATGCCACACGGTCTGCCATACCTTTTCCCCATGGCGGTTCCTTTGAGGATAATGTGTTGCCATGCGGATAACTACTCTTCTGCTGCCGCTTCTTGATTTAGTTGCTGAAAGATCGCTGGCTACATAACCAATCAGCATTACACGATTTGACTTCATAACAATAAGAATTTGATTTCAGAGACGAAGGTGGAGAGGCTGAAAATCATTAAAAGTGTAACACCTGTGTATCTTTGGAAATACCCGTGTGCACACGGATCACGAGAAAGATTGTATTTTTGAAAAATGCCCCCCGAACCAATGATATGCCTCGAATGTCATCAACCCATAACAAGAGGCAGGTCGGATAAAAAATTTTGTAATTCCACCTGCAAAGACAACTATTATAACAGGCTGAAACTGGAAGCAAAAAAAGAAATCGGTCGGATTGATGCTGTTTTAAAACGTAACCGTAAAATCTTAAAAGAACTGTTTCCTATTCAAAGGGAGGGCCGGTTTATTGCAAGAGAAACTTTGCTCAAAGCAGGGTTTGAATTTGACTTTCATACGCACCATATCGTCACGAAAACCCGCTTCAATGAGTTTATCTTTTGCTATGATTACGGGTACAGGGAGGTAGAAAAGGATAGGTATAAAATCATTAAAGGTTTCGAGTGATGCCAGCATCTTGTACTTCATCGCAAACCCTGAAATTATTATTTCATCCTTGCTATAGTTCGATAACTTACAGATACCGGCACTATAGCAATAGAGCAATTCGGATACTAACAAGCCAGAGTGAAACGATAAAGCTATCCATTTATGACTACGAAAAGCGCTTTCGCACTTTATTGTTTGTTTCTCTTATCCGAATACTAAATAAATCATGCCATATCTCTCATAACACATTGTCTGATCTTAAAAGTGAAAAGCTGATCGATCTTCAAGCAGTACAATAACTATTTTAAATGAAGCCAAATTGCGGAAGCTTCTCTATTAAACAGGATTTATATATAGCTGTTTTCAGAATATTTTAAAGCTGGATTTTATAATGATTTCTCGATAAGAAATTAATAACCAAAAGTGTAATAAGAGTATTCTGCAAACGAATTGGAACCTGCGTGCGTTAGTCCACTTACCTTATAAAATCTTAAGTTGTTTATGTGTAATCAAAAAAGCAGGCTACCCAACTTCGATAAAAATGCAATATTCAGTTGAAAAGTAGAAAATGGTTCTTTTCCCCACTCCTCCGCACATAAGTTCAAAACATTTATGCAGTCAGCAGCCGGTGCTCTTTTTTAAACTCAAACGGTGTTTTGTTTACTATCTTTTTAAAATACCTGTTGAAATTGGAGAGGTTATTAAACCCGCTTTCATAACACACTTCATAAATAGGCATATCTCTTTCCAGTATCATATTGCAGGCATGCGCAATTCTTACTTCCAGCAGGAAATCGTAATAAGTTTTTCTCGTTTTTGATTTAAAATACCTGCAGAATGATTTTGTGCTGAGGTTGGCTACAGATGCTATTTCGGAGAGTGTTATTTTCTTTTGAAAATTATTGGAAGTGTATTGAAATATTTTATTTAACCGGTCAGCTTCCGTCTGATCTATTTTTAATTGATGATTCAAAGGGTTAATAATATCTTTTTCTTTTGAAGCGGCAATTTTATCCAGTATAGCCAGCAGCGTTATCACTCTTTCAAGCCCTTTGGCGCTGGCCAACCTGGTCATAAGTTCACGCACCTGGTCTCTTGTTTGGCCCGTAATTTTTATGCCCTGCTTTGCTTTTTCCAGTAACGATTCAATGCTTTTTAATTCAGGCACATTAAAAAATTTATCGCCCAAAAAATCATGATGAAAATACACAACAGTTACTTCGGCTTTTAGTTTTGAACCGGTTTCAAAGTATTCCGGATCACAACGCCACATGTGGGCAAGGTTTGATCCAAACAAGAAAAGTTCGCCCGGTTCAAAGCGGTGAACATTTGTTCCTATTAAACGTGTGCCTCTTCCTTTGTGGATATAAATCAGTTCAATTTCCGGGTGAAAATGCCATTGATTATAAAAATCACCACCCCTTCTTTTATAGAAGTTAAAGCTTGATTCCGGCTTCAGCGAAACTTTTAATAAATGTGGTTTCATATAGCAATATGTATCAAATACGCAGTTATTAACCTATTTCTTTTTATAAAGATGTAAATATAGTATTAGTTGTTGCTAATTAATTGGAAATTATTCTGAAACCAAAAATAGAATTTTGAAAAACGATTTGCAATTCCTTATTCTTTTTTTGATTTCTAAAATTTCATTTTATGCTGTATGAATTTCAGAACCAGGGACTGCGGCAAACATTTATACCTTCAGTCAGGCAAGGCCAAGCTGCTTATAAAGAAGAAGAATTACCCGATAAAATTTTATGGAATTTCTTTAAGAAAGGTGATGAGAATGCATTTGCCTTTATCTACAAGCATTATTCCACGCTGCTTTTTTCTTACGGGTGTAAATGTGCTTCAGACAAGGAAATGGTAAGAGATTGTTTGCACGACTTCTTCCTTTATCTCAGGAATAACAGGCTTGGCTTTGGCGAAACCACTTCAATTAAATTATACCTTTTAAAAGCGTTCAGAAGAAGGATTGTTGATTACCTTAAGAAAACAAATCATGAACATAAGCTCAGGAAGGCTTCTTTATATACGCCTTATGGTGAAGAATCATCAGCGGAATTGGCCTTTATAAATAAACAGGTGAATGCAGAACAGCTTGATAAACTGCAGCGTGCTTTGAATATGCTGAATGCCAAAGAAAGAAAAGTGATTTACTATTTTTATTTTGAAGGAATGAGTTATGAACAAATAGCTGGCATATTACATTTTAGCCATGTGTCTTCAGTTAGAAGGGTTATGTATAGAAGTCTCCGCCACCTCAGGCATTTTTATTTGAAGGCATAACGATTATTTTTTTAAAAACCGGTATCATTTTAGCCATTTTGGCCTTATAGTATTTAAAACGCCAATCAACTAACAAAAGCTTTTCAATAATGGCGGTTTGATTGTTTGCAAAGAAAAAATCCGGGCATCAGTTTATCATCTAAAATTAAATTCAATGAAAGTTTCACTAAGTGCTTTAATGTTATTGCTAGGGTTTGTATTAACCTTTCACCTCGCCATGAATGCACATGTAGGCGCTATTGTAAAAAACCCGCGCATGGGTAATGCGCTTTTCTGGATTATAGGCGCAGCTACTGCTACGGTTATTGCCTTCACCGGTTGGGACGCAGGTTTTTTTGCCAGGCTGAAAGAAGTACCGGCGTGGTTATTCACAGCGGGCATTATGGGAGGTGCATTGGTTTTTGGTATAGCCTGGGCAATGCCTAAATTAGGCGCAGGCACCGCATTCGTGCTGATGATTGCAGGCCAGGTTATTTCAGGAATGATCTTTTCACATTTTGGTTTATTTGGTTCCCCGGTTGAACCTGTCTCACTGGTGAAAATTATAGGAGTAATATTATTGATTGCGGGCGCAGCCATCGTAACACTTGCCAAATAACATTTAAATTGTACTAATGAAAAATATAAATTCTTATAACCGCAGGAGTTTTGTAAAGCTGGCCGGTATGGCCGGTGCTGCGGCACTTATGGCTCCAAACTTAGCTTTCGAAATAGCAAAAAAAAGAAGGTTTGAAATTGGCGCTACGTTTATCCTGTGGGGGTATGGGCCCGATAATCTCGAACCCGCGCTTCAGGATATTTCTTCACTCGGTTATCACGCTTTTGAAACGTTCGGTAATGTAATTGACACATGGGAAGAAAAGCGTGGCGGCATAGGCCCGTTAATTGAAAAATATAAGGTGCCGATTGTATCTGCTTTTTGCCAGACCGATGTGCTTGATCCCTCAAAATTAAAATCTGAGACAGAGAAACTTGTTCGCTGGACAAAACTGCTTAAAGCTAACGGCGGAAAAGTGATAGAATATTGCGCAGGCGGAAAACGTACAAACGGTTTTAATTATAAGGATCATGCAAAATATATGGTTGAATCAATGAACGTGTTTGCAAAAGCCGTTGCTGATGAAGGCCTGGTTTGTGCTTTGCATCCGCACACCGGCACACCAATAGAAACAGAAGAAGAAATTTATTTTATCATGAATAATGTTGATACAAGGTATATGAAGTTCGGCCCTGATGTTGGCCAGATACAAAAAGGCGGCGGCGACCCGCTTAAAATTTGTAAAGACTTTGTATCGCTTATTGAACATGTTCATTTAAAAGATTATGCAGGCGGCGATAACGGTTATCTTGGTTATTCACCGTTAGGAGAAGGTAAGGTAAAGCTTAAGGAAATATTGGACCTCCTCGAAAAAAGAAGAAAACATATGGCAGGTATGATTATGTTTGAACTTGATTACGATGCTAAAATAAAGCCTGCCTATACCCAGCATCGCGCTGCTGAAATTTCAAGAGATTACCTGGTAAAATTAAACTACAGGTTTAGCGAAAAACAGGTATAATAAAACAATAATTACATCATTAAAATAATCGCATAAAACGGTGAGGGGCCAATGGTATGCCCTGCATAAACGTAAAAGAATAAAATGGAAGTTTTAAATAATTATATAAACAGTAGTTGGGTAAAGAGTAAAGAACAGCATACAACAGATGTTATTAACCCGGCCACACAGGAAGTGCTTGCAAAAGTTCCCGGTGGGAAAGGCACAGCGGCAGATGTGGAACAGGCGGTTGCGGCTGCGGCTGAAGCTTATAAATCATGGGCGCATGTACCGGTTATGAAACGCGTGCAGCCTTTATATAAACTGAAACAATTGCTTGAAGACAATGCGGAAGATATTGCAAAAACGATTACGGAAGAATGCGGAAAAACGCTGGGTGAATCAAGAGGTGAGCTGCAACGGGCTATTGAAAATATAGAAGTGGCTTGCGGCACACCAATGCTTATACAGAGTGAATTTTCAGAAAACATTGCCAGTGGTATTGATGAATTTATGATTCGCCAGCCACTCGGTGTTTGTGCCTGCATATCGCCGTTTAATTTTCCGGGCATGATTCCTTTCTGGTTCCTGCCTTACGCCATTGCCTGCGGCAATACCTTCATTCTTAAGCCTTCGGAAAAAGTGCCGCTGACCATGATGAAAGTATTTCGCTTAATGGAGCAGATCGATTTGCCGGCCGGTGTTGTAAACCTTGTTCATGGTGGCAAAGAAACGGTTGATGCTTTATTGGATCATCCGGAAATTAAAGCCATCAGTTTTGTCGGTTCTTCTAACATTGCCCGCTACGTTTATTCCCGCGGAGCCGCCAGCGGCAAGCGGGTGCAGGCACAGGGCGGTGCTAAAAATCCATTGGTTATTCTGCCGGATGCGGATGTAGAAATGTCCGTAAAAATTATCACCGACAGTGTATACGGTTGTGCAGGCCAGCGTTGCCTTGCTGCATCTAATATTATTACGGTAGGGGATGATGGCAATATCAAAGATGCCTTGTACGAATCCGCTAAAAAAAGAACAACGGGTTTTGGTTTGGATGAAAGTATAGAAATGGGCCCGGTTATTACAAAGGAAAGCCGTGAACGGGTTGAGAACCTTATAAATAAAGGCGTAAATGAAGGCGCAAAAGTTTTGCTTGATGGAAGAAACCCTGCTATCAGTGGTTTTGAAAAAGGCAATTTTATCAGCCCTACTATACTGGAAGGATTGCCATTGGATGGCGAACTGGTGCGCACAGAAATATTCGGGCCTGTAATGAGCCTCATTCCATTAAAAACAGTGGATGATGCGCTGGAATTTGTCAATAGCGGAAAATATGGAAACATGGCCTGCCTCTTTACAAGCAGCGGTGCCAATGCGCGAAAATTCCGTAACCTGGCCAATGCAGGTAATATCGGGATTAATATAGGCGTAGCAGCGCCTATGGCGCAGTTTCCGTTCAGTGGCTGGAAGGAAAGTTTTTTTGGCGACCTGCACGGGCAAAGCCGGCATGCCATTGAGTTTTTCACCCAAACCAAAGTGGTGATAGAACGATGGCCAAAAGAATGGTCCAGGAAATTTTAAATAAATCAAGTTCACTAAGAAGGACTCCGCGTTTGCAGGTAAAGTAAACGCTCTTTTGAAATAATCTTAAATCATAACCCAAATTTAATCTTGACTTTGAAAAAAGAATATTGTCCACCTTTTCAACTACAGGCAAAACTTAATTTTTTGGGCGTTGACTGTATTGTTACAGATCTCAGTCATACCATCACTACCGAAGATCCAACATTTATCGGCCACCAACGCACTTTAATATGGAACCATCTTACACATGAAGAAACACAGAAAATAGGTTTAACCAAACCGCCTTATTCCTACAAAGTAGTTGGCTTTACGTTGTGTGATCATTCCAACACACATGTTGATGCTATTAATCACGTAGTAAATGAACCCGATGCCCGGGCAGTGAATGAGCTGCCGATTGAATGGTTTATGACACCCGGCGTTTGGTTTGATTTTTCTCATAAAGAACCCAATAGCTATATAAATAAAGCTGATATTGAAGAAGCTATAGCAAAAACCGGTGTAACCATTCAGCCGCAATCGGTGGTATTTTATTACACCGGGTGGTATAAAAAATGGAATAAGCCGTTTGAATATATTCGCAACTACCCCGGTGTTGACAGAAGCGCTATTGAATACCTCAACGACCTGGGTGCTATCTGTGTGGGTGCCGATGCGCCAAGCATTGATAGCTATAACGAAGTAGCTGTAGTAAGGGAACAACCTGCACATATTGTTTGCAGGGAAAGGGAAATACTGAACATAGAAAACCTGGCGCAGGTAGATATGATACCTGCCCATGAGTTTTGGTTCGTTGGCCTGCCGCTGAAAATAAAAGGCGGCTCAGGCTCCCCTTTTAGAGGAGTAGCCATCGTGCCTGAAAGAAATATTAAAAAATAATTTTAAAAGAAGGATGTATGAGTATGCCTGAAGTAATGGATGCACTGGTTTTGAAGGGTGTTCGTGATTTTGTAATTGAAACAGTACCGGTTCCTCACCCCGATGCAGATGAAGTGATCTGTAAAGTAGATACAACTTTTATTTGCGGCACAGATCCTCATATTATTAATGGAGATTTCCCCGGCTTCTGGCCGCATGGGTTTCCCTTTATACCAGGTCATGAATGGTCGGGAACCGTGGTTGAAACCGGTGAAAAAGCAGCAAGGCTTGGGTGGAAGGAAGGCGACCGGGTTTGTGGAATCTCACATTGCGGCTGCGGTTATTGTTCCATGTGCCTAAAAGGCCGCTATAATGAATGTTTGAATTATGGATTTGAAGATCGCGGGCACAGGCAATATGGCCATTACACACCGGGCGCTTATGCACAGTATATGCGATCCTCGGTAAAAAGTATTTATAAAATTCCTGATACAATGTCGCTGGAATATGCAGCCTGCATAGACCCGTTAAGCATAGCATTATATACTGTAAAGCGGTCCCGGTTGCAGCCCGGCGACGACATTCTTATACTCGGCACCGGCCCGCAGGGCTTAATGGCAATACTGATTGCAAAAGCGCTGGGCGCCGGCCGCATCATAGCTGTAGGAAGCGGCGAAAGATTAAAAAAAGCGGAAACGTTAGGCGCTGTGCCTATCAGCTATAAAGATGGCGATGTGGTGCAGCAGGTGAAAGACCTTACCAATGGCCTGGGCGCTCCTGCTGTATTGGAGTGTGCGGGAACTGCTGATTCAATACAACAGGCTTGTCTCGCTGCTGCTAAAGGTGGTGTTGTTTCTGTTATCGGTATTCCGCATACAGATGTTCCGCTGCCTATGAAAAGAATTGTGCTGGATGAAATAGAAATCGTGGGAAACAGGGCAAACCCTAACACGGCGCAGGAAGCCATTAACCTGCTGGTAAATAACCGCGTTGATATAACACCATTGATGACACACCGTTTTCCCCTAAAAGAATTTGCAACAGCGCTGGATATTTTTGAAAAGAGAAAAGACGGCGCCATTAAGGTGGCCACTAAACCCAATGGAATGAATGAAAACTAAAATTGTTCAATCATAAAATACATGCCTAATATGAGTAACAAAGTTTTAATAGTTAGTGGTGGCGCTTCGGGTTTAGGATTGGCGGCTGCCGAAAAATTTGCTAAAAACAGCTACAATGTTGTTTTAATTGATATCGATGAAGCCAAAGGAAAGAAGGCCGAAGAAAAAATCAGGAGCCTCGGCGTAGATGCTATTTTCTGCAAATGCGATATCTCCAATAAAGAAGAAGTGCAGCAGGCAGCGCAGCAGGCAAAAGAGCGTTTTGGCAGGGTGGATGTTTTAATCAATAATGCCGGGCTTGAAGTGCGCGGAAGCATTCTTCAATGCACCGAAGACGACTGGGTACGGTTGTATGATATCAACCTCAAAGGCATTTATTATATGTCTAATGCATTTGTGCCGGCTATGGTGGAGCAGAAAAAAGGCGCCGTGGTAAATACGGGTTCAATCCTGGGATATCGTACAGTGCCAGAGCGGGCTGCCTATTCATCTTCCAAAGGTGCTATTGATACGCTCACACGGTCGATGGCGTTCGACCTGGCTCAATATAATATTCGTGTTAACTGCGTGGTGCCGGGTGCCATTGATACACCTTTAATCAGGGGTTCAATTAATGATTCGCCTAACCCGGAAGAAACCGAAAAAACGCTGGGTTCAAAAAGTGTGTTTGGCCGTATGGGTAAACCGGAAGAAGTAGCCAATGTAATGTATTTCCTGGCTTCTGATGAAGCTTCATTTGTTACCGGCGCCGCTTACTTTGTTGATGGTGGCTGGTCTATTATGTAAGATTATTTCAAATCTTTTAAAATTATCGTTTTGTTATACCTGGAAGATAAAAAATCGCTGGTAAATAAAGGTATTGTCCATTTATTACAGGTGAAAGATGCTGACATAAGACTCATGAATCTTTACCAGTGCCGCCATGCAGTAGATAATGCCATCCATATTGGCGGTGCATCATCTGCCACCATTCCTATGGTAAGCCTTTTTTATGGTGGCATTATTAATCTGAATGTGGAAGAACCGACAGCACCCGGCCAGGACATGTTTGTGTTGAGTAAAGGCCATGCCGTTGCTACCCTCGCATCTATTTATGCAGATCTTGGATATTTTGACCGTGCTGTATTAAAAAATTCCCGTTCTGTTTCCAGCATATTAAATGGGCATCCCGGGCCATTATTGCCGGGTGTGCATGTGGCTACAGGCCCGATGGGGCAGGGCGTTGGAGTTGCACAGGGTTTTGCCATAGCCGGACAGCGTGCCCCGCAGTTTGATGTATATGCAGTTGCCGGCGATGGTGAATTGCAGGAAGGCCCCATTTGGGAAAGCGTCATGTTTGCAGGTTATAAACGCCTTGAAAATTTATGCGTGCTGGTTGATAATAATGGCGGCCAGCTTGATATTGTAACCACGCTCCATTTTCCCTACAACAGTTTATCCGGCAGCTTTGCCAGTTTTGGCTGGAAAGTGATAGAAGTGGATGCCACAAAATATCATACTGTTTATAATGCTTTACTTGAATTCAAGTACGGACAACGCGACGGGAGGCCCACTGTTATAATATGCAAGACAATGAAAGGGCATGGTGGGCTTTCCGATTATATGAATACACACAAGGCCACTATTTCCAACGCCGTTTTAGACCAGGAAGATGCACTGCAGCTTCAGCAGCGTAAGGCAAGGGAAAAGGATTTCTTTACATTCTTTAACCAGCTTGCAAGTAAAGAATATGCAGAAATCAAAAATGTCATTTTTAAACAAGCCGGATTAATGGGTTTTACAATTGAGAGCGAAACTATTCAGCCAGTAAATACTCCCGTTAAAACAAAAAAGGCTTCTGTACGAAATAAAAAGATTGATTATACTGAATCTCAATTGCCCAAACTCGAAGTTGGGAAGCCTTATAGTGCACATAAAATAATTGAATCGTGCATGAAAGTTTTTGCCCGGGATGCACGTATTTATTCTGTTGATTCAGACCTTGCCTCAACAAGCGGGCTGCAGGCAGGTGTGGGCTTTGCAGATAAATACCGCGCCTTAAATGCCGGTGTGGCAGAAGCTAATATGATGTTAATGGGAGAAGCATTTGCTATATTAGGGGGCAATGCATGGGTAAGCACATTTTGTCCTTTTTTTGATTGGAAAGTGATGAGGAGAATTGCCGTTGGCCACCAGGAACGACTGGAAATTATTGCAGAAAAAAATGGATGGCTATCCGAAGGTCATGGGTTGGATTTAACCATGGTGGCCACTGCGGCAGATCTCGAAACCCAATCGAATGGCGCTACGCACATGGGCAATGATGATGTGATGCTGTTTAATGAAGTGGCGCAGCTTAAGATCATTAATGTGTCCTGTCCTCAGCAACTGCTTGGTGTTTTAAAATGGATAATGGATGGCAACAGGGGGCTTGTTTATATGCGCATATTAAGGGCGCCGGCCAATGCTGTTTATGATGCAGGTTTCAGTTTTGAATTTGGCAAAGCATACAAAGTGAATTATTCAGAAGAGGCTGATGCAACTATCGTTACTTCAGGCCGCGGTGTATATGAAGCCTTAAATGCAGTACAAGAACTGCTGAAAGAAGGCATGCAGGTAAATGTAATTGATATGCCTTCTATTGATGCATCAGCAATGGTACAGCTATACCAGGGCGGAAAACCTGTTTTTATCGCAGAGCAAAACAATGGTTACATATGGTCTCACTTCAGAAAAATCCTGTTTGAGAAAGAAACCAATATTAACACGAAAAAGCTCTTTCCGGTTAACACCGCCAATAAACACGGATTGCATTATATACACTCCGGCACATACACGGAATTGGCGGCACATTATGGTTTGGATGCAACCCATTTAAGTACAACTATTTTAAATGCTTTGAAAACAAAAAAAGCCAAGGTTATATGACAATTATCCACGAAACAGATGTTGCCGAAGTGCAGCATCCCGGCAGGTTTATGCGCTGGCTTGCAGATAAAGATTCTCTCCGGGCAAACAATCTCTCTGCCTGTGTCATCCGCGTTATGCCTGGCGAAACGGTTAGGCCGGCCCACTCCCACCCGGAAGGGGAAGAATTGATCTACATCATAACAGGAACCGGTAAAGTGATGATTGAAACTGAAGTTGGGGATGTAAAAGCCGGCTCGGCTGTATTATTCGAACAAAACAAAGTGCACATGCTGCGTAATACCGGTAATGAGGAAATGAAAGTCATCTGCTTCTTTGCACCAGCAACAGGCATTGATAATTATAAAACATTTGATGATATTTCTTTCCCGGATAATCATCCCGGCCTGTAAAACTGAACATTTCAAAAAAACATCATAAAAAACATAATCTTATATAAAAAAATGGTATCAAATTTTAAAATCTTCCCTTATTAAGATAGAAGCCTTGTAATAGCGAAAATTAACTGGATTGCCGGTTGCTTGATTACAATTAAAACATGCCATATACATTACTGTAACTGCCTGGCTGCAAAGCCGGGGTGGTAATATTTTTTGCTGTAGAGTTTAAAAAATTTATTAATCCAAAACTATAAACAAGTATTATGATTGCCGCCAAGTACCTACAAAAAAGACCGGTATTACTGTTGCTGATGATTTTAGCCTGCACGCTGGTTCAGGCACAGAAAAAAGTAACGGGAAGAATTCTGCAGGCCGATAACCAGCCTGCAAATGGTGCTACCGTTACAGCTACCGGTACCACACAAGCCACTTCAACAGATTCGAGTGGCGATTTCTCCATTAATATTCCTGGTAATGTTAACAGGCTAACCATTAGTTATGTGGGTTTTGAAACACAAACAGTTGATATTGCCGGTAAAACTGAGGTGAATGTAGTTTTAAATCCTTCTGAAAATTCGCTGCAAAATGTTATTGTGGTGGGTTACGGCACACAAAAGCGAAGCGATATTACGGGCGCTATCGGCACAGTGTCGGCCAAGCAAATTGAAGATGAGCCTGTGATACAGGTGGGGCAGGCACTGCAGGGCAAGGTGCCGGGCCTGCAGGTGTCTCAAAATTCCGGTGCGCCGGGATCAGGATTATTGGTTCGTGTCAGGGGCACAGGCACTGTTAACAATTCGGAGCCGTTATATGTGGTGGATGGTAATCCCAATGTAAACCCGCTGGATTTAAGCCCCGATCAGATTGAAAGTATACAGGTATTGAAAAGCGCCAGTGCTGCAGCTATTTATGGTGCACAGGGTGCAAACGGCGTGGTGCTGATAACCACCAAACAAGGCAGGGCAGGCAAAGCGCAACTGGATATTAATTTCTCCCAGGGCTTACAGCAGGTTCAAAAATATTTCCCGGTAACCAATGCCACACAGTATGCTATATTGTATAATGAGGGCTTGAAAAATGCGGGCCAGGCTCCGTTATACCCCGATCCCGAATCCCTGGGAAAAGGCACCGACTGGCAAAAAGAAATCTTCCGCACTGCTCCAATGACTGATGTGAGTATAGGTGCAAGCGGTGGTAATGAAACAAGCAGGTTCTTTTTTTCTGCGGGTTATACAAACCAGGAAGGCATTATAAAAAAGAGCTCTTTTGACCGGATAAGCCTCCGGGTGAATTCATCGCATACCATCAATAAGGTAATCAAGGTTGGGCAAAATCTTTCAGCCAGCCTGGCCCGGTACAGTAATATTTCAGAATTTGGTTATGGCGTATTAAATGGTACATTAACGGCAAATCCTGAAATACCGGTAAAAAATCCGGACGGTACCTGGGGCTATTCTCCCACGTCATTAAACTCCAGTAACCCGGCAGCCTCACTGAGTTATGTAAACAATAATACCAAGCGCCCCGTGGTAAATGGAAATGCCTACATTGACATTACGCCTTTTCAGGGTCTTGTTTTCCGTTCCCAGTTTAATTTTAATATAGGCAGGTCTGAACAGAAAGTTTTCACGCCGGTTTACAGGGTTTCCGCTTCCCAGTTTAACGAAGTAGCCACACTTACAGAAAATCAAACGCGCTTTAATGACTATAGCTGGGCCAATACATTAACGTATCAAACCAAATTTGGTAATCATAACCTTGAGGCACTGGCGGGTATCACAAACCAGAATTCTTATACACAAAACATTACATCGGAAGGAAGAGGGCTTCCGCCGGCTGCAACAGATAATGAAAACCTGCGTTATCTCGATCTTGCCATTTCCAATTTCAGGGTAGCAGGCGGCGCAGGTGAATGGGGTATTTTATCCTACTTAGGCCGTGTGAATTATAACTACGGCGGTAAATATTTTACCACGATTAACTTCCGCGCCGACGGTTCTTCAAGGTTTGGCGAGAACAACAAGTTTGGTTATTTCCCGTCTTTTTCTTTGGGATGGAAAATATCAGAAGAAAACTTTCTGAAGGGCTCAACATGGGTTGACAATTTAATGATAAGAGGCGGCTGGGGCTCTCTCGGCAACCAGAATTCATTGCCCAACTATGCTTTTGCCAACCTTGTTACGCCTAATATTAATTATGCTTTTGGTACACCTGGCTCCGTAGTAAGGGGACAGGCACCTACCACATTGGGCAATCCCGATCTCAAATGGGAATCAACACGTGAAACAAACATCGGTTTTGATTTCAGGGGTTTTGGCGGAAGAATTACTGCCTCTTTTGATTGGTATAACAAAAAAACCAGCGATATGCTGTTGCAGGTACCGCTTGTTGGTTATACAGGCATCACTGCTGCACCGTATGTTAACGGAGGCGATGTAATTAATAAAGGCGTGGAAGCGATGCTTGGATACACCAAGTCTACAAACAGGGGAGTGGATTTTGATATATCGGCCAACGTAGCTTTCAATAAAAATAAAGTGCTGAAATTAAGCAACTCCGGTACATCTATCCAGCAATTCCTAAGCTTTGTGGGCCTGATGAATTCCACGCAGATCGGTGCACCCATTGCAGCCTTTTACGGATGGCAGGTTGATGGTGTATTCCAGTCTGAAGAAGAAATTGCCAAGCATGCTTACCAGAGCAATGGCACTGCGCCCGGCGACTTTATTTTCCGCGATCTCGATGGCAACGATACTATCAATGCTAAAGATCAAACCATTATTGGCAATCCATGGCCAAAAATGACTTATGGCTTTAATGCCAGCGTTTCTTATAAAGGCCTTGATTTAAGGGTGCAGGTACAAGGAACATATGGCAATGATATTTTCCAGGCTTTCAAATTCAGAACAGAAGGCGCCAACTTCTTTAACTATACCATGAATGTATGGAATAACCGCTGGACGGGTCCGGGCACAACCAATAGAATGCCGCGGCTTACAACCAGCGATCCCAATAACAATATGCGGTCATCAACTTATTACGTGGAAAACGGCTCGTATCTCAGGGTAAGAAACATTCAGTTAGGATACCGGATACCGCAGAAAGTGTCTCATTTGCGAAGTGCAAGAATTTATATATCTGTACAAAACGCATTTACCATTACCAAATATTCGGGGTTTGATCCCGAAATTGGAACTAACAGTGCAAACAACCCGCTTTATATAGGCATTGATGAAACCAATTATCCACTGCCGCGCATTTATACCATTGGCTTTAATGTGGGATTATAAATTGAATTAAAAAAGACGAATACTATTATTAAAATTCACTAAACACTAAGAGCGTATGAAACGTTTAATATATGTTTTGATGGCGGCTATTTTAGTCATCTGCTATATAGCCTGTAAAAAAACCTTGTATAAAGATCCTTTGGGGCAGCTAAGTACCGATGTTAACTATGTAACAGCCGACGATGCCAAGAAAGCCGTTACGGCAGCCTATGCACCGGCAGCAGGTAACAACTGGTGCTGCACTTATATACAGCCCGGTTATATGCATTGGGTCTTGGGGAATGTTGCTTCTGATGATACAGAAAAAGGCGGCGAATCCGGCTCCGACCAATTGTATGCGCAACAGGTACAGCTTTTTAATATCCCTGCAGATAATGATGCCACCCGTTTTGCTTACCAGATATCGTATGTGGGTGTGCGCCGTGCCAACCTGGTGCTGGAAAACATTCCCAACATCACCATGGACGAAAATTTAAAAGCACGTTACATAGGTGAAGCCAAATTTTTAAGGGCCTGGTACTATTTTAACCTGGTTAAGGCTTTTGGCGATGTGCCGCTGGTGGTGTCATCAAAATTTGAATCATACGACATGACTCGCGCTCCAAAAGAAGAAGTGTGGGTGCAGATAGTTAAAGACCTTACAGAAGCAGAAGCTGTTTTACCAAAAGCAAGCGATTATCCTGCCACAGACCATGGCCGGGCTACGCAAGGGGCAGCCCAGGCTTACCTTGGCAAAGCATATTTATATATGAAAGACTTTGCAAAGGCGGAAGAATGGTTTGGTAAAGTAATTTCCTCCAATGAATATGAGTTAAGCAGTGATTATCTTGAAATGTTCCTGAGGGCCGGCGAAACCAGTAAGGAGCACATCTTCCAGGTGAAGTTTTTAAATGACCAGGGTGCACAGCCGGCAAATAACAATAATATAGGTACAACCTTTGGCAGCCGTGCCAGGAGTGGCTGGGGCTTTAACCTGCCTACGCAGGATTTTGTGGATGCGTTTGAACCCGGTGATCCGCGCCTGGAACAAACCGTTTATAAGAATGGCGACATAATGCCCGACGGGCTTGTAGCCAATGTGGGCAACAGCACTACCGGTTACCTGGCCAAAAAATATTATGTTCCGGAATATGAGCGCGTGCAGGGTTCTTTACAGGCTGGCCGTGATGATATTTATATGCGCCTCGGTAAAGTGTACCTGTGGTATGCCGAAGCTGCCAATGAAATAGGCAAAACATCTGAAGCCTTATTTTATCTCAATAAAATAAGGGAACGCGCCAGGCAGGGTAATAATGCCGTACTGCCCGATGTAACCGTAACAGATAAAGATGCTTTAAGGCAGGCCATCTGGAAAGAGCAAAGGGTAGAATTTGGCCAGGAGTATGAGCGCTTTTTTGAATTAGTGCGCCAGGGCCGCGCCGGTAAAATATTAAGGGCCTATGCTGCCAAATACAATACAGCCAAGGGCGAAGGCTTCAGAGATGGCGTGAACGAAATTTTCCCGATTCCTCAAACGGAAATCAGCTTAAGTAACGGCAAGGTTGTGCAAAATCCGGGATATTGATTTTGGCAGTGTTGATGAGGTAAAAGGCAATCGTTACAAGTTAAGTGTATTGCCTTTACCTTTTTCTTAAAAAATTAAACTTCTGACTAAACCAGGGAACGATTTAGGGGATTAAGCCATATTACGGGCCGTTGTTATAACAGGCACCATTCAAAAAAATTCCTGCTTTGAAAAACACCGCTATTTTAAAATGTTTAAGCCATGTTGAAAAAGAATTCTGGATTTAATGCAAAACTATCAGGCGCGATTATTTTGTTGTCGGTGTTATTGTATGGGTGTGGCAATTCATCCGTATCAAACCAGCATGCCACATGGAGAGATTATGGAGGTGGCCCAGATCAATCAAAATATATGATTGTAGACGATATTACAAAGGACAATGTTAATCAGCTCCAAGTTGCATGGACGTATCCAACCGCCGATGACCGCTCCTACCAGTGGAACCCTGTTATAGTTGATACCATTATGTACGTATTGGCAAAAAACAGCTCGCTGGTGGCTATAAATATCTTAACCGGAAAGGAAATGTGGATACATACTAACCTGCGTGGTATAGCTTCGAGGGGTATAAACTACTGGGAAAGCAAAGACAAAAAAGACCGGCGTTTATTATTTCAGATGAATAATTACCTGCAGGCGATTGATGCTTTAACAGGAAAATCTATACTAACTTTTGGAAACAAAGGATTGGTTGATCTGAAGGAGGGCCTGGGTTATGATCCTGAAACTGTATTACGGGCCCAGTCGAATACGCCGGGGAAAATATTTGAGAATTTGCTGTTGCTGGGCGGGGCTCCGGGTGAAAATTATGTTTCCACGGCCGGCCATTTAAGGGCTTATGATGTGGTTACCGGCAAACTGGCCTGGGTTTTTCATACGGTTCCGCACCCCGGTGAATTTGGGTACGATACCTGGCCCAAAGATGCCTATAAATATATTGGCGGCGTAAATACCTGGGGAGAGATAACAGTGGATGAAAAAAGAGGCATAGCCTATTACCCGCTCGGTTCCCCCACTTATGACTATTATGGAGCAGACAGGATTGGAAGCAACCTGTATGGCAATTGCATATTGGCCCTGGATGCGCGTACGGGTAAACGGCTCTGGCATTTTCAAACAGTGCACCACGATCTGTGGGATTACGACCTGGCTGCAGCACCGCAATTAATAACGGTTGACCATAACGGAAAGAAAATAGATGCCGTAGCAGTTGCCAGTAAAACCGGTTTTCTTTTTGTGCTTGACAGGGTAACCGGCGAACCGGTCTGGCCAATTGAAGAAAAACCTGTAATGGCAAGCGATGTTCCGGGTGAGGAATCCTGGCCCACACAGCCTTTTCCTACAGTTGTTCCGCCGTTTAACCGTCAAAAAATTACTTCCTCAGATTTAAACCCCTATTTTCTTTCCGATTCAGAAAAAGCTGACTGGAAAAACAGGCTTGATACGGTACCAACCGGCTTATTTGTGCCTGTTTCCATGAAGCGGGAAACATTTGCCATTCCCGGCGCTGTGGGCGGCGCCAGTTGGGGAAGCACGGCTGCCATTCCTGAAAAAGGAATTGTGTTTGTGCGCAGCATAGATTATCCTTCTGTATATGGAAAGGTTACCAAGATCGATCCTCCCACGCCTGAAGAAGCAGCAGCAAACGAAAAGGTGGCAGGTGGCCGGGCAATTTATACAAATAGCTGCCAGGCTTGCCACGGCGCTGATAAAAGAGGGGGCATTGGGCCTGAACTGTTATCATTAAAAAATAAAATAAATGTAAAGGAATTCCAGCACCTGGTAAACAACGGCAAAGGGGAAATGCCGGCCTTTGCCAGCCTGAAAGAAGAAGATGTAAAAAATTTGTATAACTATATTACCTCTAATACGGGGTTCGGCTATCGGCTTTTTGGCATGTCCGGCAACACGAAAGTTGCCGGGCCGGTAGTTGATTCGGGGGGCGCGCCGGGAGGCCTTGACCAGCGGCCGGTAAAAGGCCCAGCAGCTTCGTTTACTTATGGGCAGAATTATGGTATTCCATACCCTGAAGGAGTTGATGCGCCCACTGACCGTTATTTTATTCCACCGGGCTGGGGCTTGTCAGTACCTTATATTGTCAGCCCACCCTGGTCAACTATTACGGCTTATGATCTTAATACCGGCAAAATAAAATGGCAGGTGCCAATCGGTACAGATAAGGAGGCTGCCAAACTGGGTGGAAAAAATACCGGTATGCTGAGAGCCCAGCGCCAGGGTATGATTGTTACTTCTACAGGTGTTTTATTCTGTACCGGTAAAGATGGAAAAATATATGCTTTTGATGTTGATAATGGAAAGGAACTGTGGTCGTACGAATTGCCAACAGGTACAGAAGGTATTCCCGCTATGTATGAAATCAAAGGGAAACATTACTTAGTGGTGTGCGCAACAAGTTCTTTTAAGTTTGGAAGGGGCGACGAAAAAGCTGCGGCCGACGCACCTTCGCCAACCCCAGAGAGCAAAAAAGGTTCTTACCTGGTGTTTGCCTTGCCTGATAAGAAATAAGGATGCTAATAAAGTTATTGTTATGATTGAATATTTATAAAACCATTGCCAATGAAACCTGTCATCTGTATAGCTATCTTTTTTATAAAGGTTTTTTCCTGTGCTGCCCAGCAGGCACAGGATACGCCGCTGTCTGAATTTGGGTTAACTTTTCTGCCCGACCATACATTCAAAGGCTCCTCGCTTAAAGGCTGGCATACTTTGGGCGATGCGTCATGGCAGGCAAGCAACGGCGAACTGGCGGGCAAAGCAAACGCCAATACAAAAGGCGGATGGCTGGTTATGGACAGCGCTTACCAGGATGTGGCTTTTCATGCCCTGTTTAAAGCTACCGGTAATAGCGAAACGGCTTTGTTGTTCCGCACAGAAAAAACAGCCGATGATTACAGGGGCGTTTTGCTTTCTTTAGATAAGGATAGTCTAAGGCTTTTTTGTGTGCTGTTAAATGCAGATGGTAAAGAATTAAGCCGTACAAGGCTCAGGTATGCGGGGGGTATAAATTATCGTTTGGCCCCGCCGCCCGATACTTCCGGCAGCAGAAGGGCTTTTGTAATGCCTCCAAGGCCTGCACCACCTGCAGATTTACCTGTAAAGGCGCCCAATACAGGTTTTCGGGAAAACGACTGGAACGAAATTGAAGTGTTCCTTGAAACAAATGTTATCCGTAGCTTTTTAAATGATGGGAGGGAAGTTGGCGGTGCTGTGGACGGAGATTATGGCCTTTCCGGTTTTGGGCCGCTGGCTTTGTATGTTGGCGGGCCGGGCGAAGTGCGTTTTAAAGATGTAATGTATAAAGATCTTTCAATTCGCTATACACCCACTGAAAAAACTTCTCCGCGGTTTAAAGTGCAGTGCATCAGTGATTTTTATTATTCCTGGGGTTCGGCGGCGGCAGATTTTAACCGGGATGGAAATATAGATATTGTTGCAGGCCCCTATATTTATTTTGGCCCTGATTTTACCAGATCAAAAGAAATATACCCGGCCGTGGCCAAAGGCCCGTCGCAGGAATTTACTGCAGTTAATCATGAATTTACGTATGACGTAAATGAAGATGGCTGGCCGGATATTATTACAGGCTGGGGTTCCCCTTCCGTATATATTAATCCTAAAACGGAGTCAAGGCGCTGGGAAATGTATTCACCCATTCCGCCTACGCAAAGCGAAACCACACTGTTTACAGATATTGATAATGACGGAAAACCGGAACTGGTATATGCATCGCAAACGCAGTTTCGTTATGCAAAGCCAGAACTCAATTCCAAAACCTGGACGGAATATAATGTTTCTGAAAAAGGCTATGCCCTGGCGCATGGTATTGGTGCGGGAGATATAAATGGTGATGGCCGTACAGATATATTGGGCGCTACAGGCTGGTGGGAGCAGCCTGAAACGTTAAGCAAGGACAAGACATGGAAATACCATCCGGTTGCATTTGGACGGTATAAAAACAGGGCGACCAATATCGGTGGTTCGGTGATGGCTGTTTATGATGCCAACGGCGATGGATTGAATGATGTGGTAAGTAACCTGAACGTTCATGGTTTTGGCCTTGCCTGGTTTGAACAGCAAAAAGATGGCACTGGTAATATTTCGTTTGTACGCCATATGATAAATGATGATTATTCTCAAAAAAATGTGGGCGATGTTACGTTTTCGCAGGGCCATGCAGCCACGTTTGCCGATATTGATAATGATGGCATAATGGATTATATAGTAGGCAAGCGCTTTTTTACGCATCTTGATAATATGTTTGACCCGGATGCATACGGTCCGCCCGTTTTGTATTGGTACCGCACTGTTCGTAATAAAAATGCTCCGGGCGGCGCTGAATTTGTGCCTGAACTAATACATAACCGTTCAGGAGTTGGCTCCCAGATTACTGCTATCGATTTAAACAATGACGGCGCTATGGACCTGCTTACCTCCAATAACCGCGGCACATTTATATTCTGGAATATTGGCATGCAAAAGCGTTGAATAAATTATATGCAATACGATTGGTTATGATATTTGAATGATCTCTTGGCACACGTTGGTTTTTGTCTCTTTTTCTGCTGCGAACACGGATAATTTTTATTATCTGTGTCTTCGCGGCAGAAGTTTATGTTTAATATTATGATGATGCTGATGCATAGCCTGGCAGGTTGAAACAAAATAAAAATTCAATTGATAATTTATGAAAAAGCTATTAACACTTTTCCTTCTGTTTAGCACTTCCGCCCTGGTTGCTCAAACCGCAGAAGTTGACGTTGCCGCTCTTGACTACCGGAAAGATGGAAGCAATTACTTGCTGGTACTTAAAAAAGGCCAGCCGGTCATAGCCAGTTTAACGCATTCATGGAGAAGGAAAAGTTGCCCGGGGCCAGTTTTACCGGCGTCGGCGCTGTTCTTAACCCTGAAGTAGCTTATTATGATATTAATACCAAACACTATAACTATAAAAAGTTTAAAGGTTCAATGGAAGTGCTTTCACTTGTTGGCAATATCGGCTGGTTTGAAGATAAGTCCATTGTTCACACACATATTAATATGGGTGCGCCTGATTTTACAGTACATGGAGGGCATCTTCGTGAAGCGGAAGTTTCCCTGATCCTTGAAGTTTTCATAGTACCTACTGAGAAAAAAATCCTTCGTGAGAATAATAGTGAATTTCCCGAATTGCGCACAATGAAGACAGTTAAGGAATAATAACACAAACGTCCTGGGTTGTTATAGCCGGAAAAATGAGTTGCCCTTTTAATGATAAAGGATGGAGCTTAAACCTTTTACAGGTATCTTAATGGCGTCTTATTACAATGTAGTTGTTAACCGACAAACAGCGTCCGACGGCCTCTGATATTATCCTAACCCAGCCCATTGGCGGACGGCATAAAAGGACACATTGCATTTTGGAACGGCATAAAAGTAATTAAGTAAATAATAATGACCTCCGCTATTATTTTATAAATATCACTATAGTTTATAAATTAAATTACGATGTTATTTTTTGATTCTATACTACTTGATTTATAGATTTTATTCAAAGAAAAGAAAAAGGAGCTTAATCAACTTCGGCTGGAATTATAGGTGGGTTTCAAGTGCAACAGCTGAACGTATAATATTGAGCTTTCTGTGATATTGGATGGTGCGTAAGTATTGCTGTCTATTTACCTATCCGCTGTAGCCCGGGGCAATTGTACGGCTTTATCCTCATCTGTTTTAACTTGCAGGCATGATCACCATGGAACAGCTCGAAAACAGGAACCCTTTTTTAAGAAAATTACGTTACCCAAAACTATAAAAAAGCCGTTCAAAACAGTTAGTTGCCGGGCGCACCACCTCGAAACTCCATATCTCCTCACGGTTATAATATTTAACCTCACTGATAATCAATGCGCAAATTATTTAGTGTTGATTTGCTAAAAATATTAGTAATCTTTGCGGTAAGTATTCCTAAATGAGCAAAGAAAATATCATAGCGCAACTGCAGCGGGATATACTTCCCCTGCAGGGGTTCAGGCAATTCGCTACGGACAGCAATATCCGTATTGGCTTTCCGCCTGTTGAGCAGGCTTTTCCCAACGGAAGGTTTCCCGTGGGCTGCACGCATGAATTGCTTTATTCCACGGCGGAAGACCACGCTGCCACGAATGGTTTTATTTCGGTTTTATTAAGCAGCCTGATGCAATTTGATGGGGCTGCCATCTGGGTCAGTGCCTCGAGAACCTTATTTCCGCCTGCTTTAAAAAGACTGGGTGTCCAGCCGGATAAGATCATTTTTATTGACTTAAAAAAGGAAAACGATATACTCTATGCTACGGAAGAATGTTTAAAATGTAAAGCCATTGCAGCCGTTGTGGGTGAAACGAAGTTGTTGAGTTTTAAAGCCTCCAGGAGGCTTCAGCTGGCAGCAGAACAAAGCCGTGTCACCGGTTTTTTGGTAAGGCCGCAGTTGAAAACAGTCAATACCACCGCCTGCGTTTCCCGATGGCGCATCACGGCACTGCCAAGGACACTGCCGGATGGTATGCCGGGCATCGGTTTTCCCAGGTGGCAGGTTGAACTGTTGCGGGTGCGCAATGGTAAGCCAGGCAGCTGGCAGGTGGAATATGCAGCGAACCATTTAGAAGAAATAAAGGAAAATATTTTTCTATTACAGGAAGAAAGAAGAAAAAGGGGATAAAATGGAAAAGCGTTTTGTGGCGATATGGTTTTGTCATTTAAAGACGGACTGGGTGATCCGGCGGCAGCCGGGTTTGAAGGATTGTCCGTTTGTACTAGCATCCCCGCAACGCGGAAGGATGATCATAACCGCAGTCAGTGCCGTTGCCAAAACAAAGGGTTTATCTACCGGGATGATTGTAGCGGATGCAAAGATTGTTTTGCCCGATGTAAAAGTTTTGGATGATACCATTGACTTCGACCATAAATTGCTCACGAGGCTTGCTGTTTGGTGTATAAAATATACGCCTGTTGCAGCGGTGGATTTACCCAACGGTTTATTATTAGACGTGCGTGGTTGCACCCATCTGTGGGGAAGTGAGGAAGCTTACTTAAAAGATCTGTTCAATCAATTAACAGGATTGGGTTATCATATTCGTGTAGCGATGGCGGATACCATTGGTGCGGCATGGGCGGTGTGCAGGTTTGGTAAAGAAAAGGTAGTCCAAAACCATGAAGCGGCAGCGGCCCTTATGCCCTTGCCGCCGGAAGCCTTAAGAATTGAAAAGAGTATTAGTGAACGGTTGCACAAACTCGGCCTGCATACCATTGGCAGTTTTATGGGTATGCAGCGTTCTGCTTTACGCAGAAGGTTCGGCGAGCCGCTTTTATTGCGACTGGACCAGGCGCTCGGCAGCCGGCAGGAACTGATACAGCCCGTCATCCCGGCAGAACCGTACCACGAACGGTTACCCTGTCTGGAACCCATTCAGACAGCCACAGGCATTGAAATGGCCCTGCAAAAGCTGCTGGAAACGCTCTGTGCCCGCTTAAAAAAAGAAGGCAAGGGTTTACGTCTTGCAACGCTGAAATGCTACCGCGTGGACAGTCATGTGCAACAAATTGAAGTTCGTACCAATCATCCTTCCAACCATACGACCCATCTTTTCAAACTGTTTGAAATGAAAATTGCAACGATAGAACCTGCATTGGGTATTGAAGTGTTTACGCTCGAAGCCTGTAAAGTGGAAGATATACAAATATCACAGGAAACCTTCTGGACAATGAACAGCCGCCTTGAATGCCGGGAAGTCAGTGAACTGCTCGACAACCTGGAAAACCATTTTGGCAGCGATATTATCCATCGTTACCTGCCTGCCGAACGTCATTTACCTGAACATTCTTTTAAGGCTGCTATATCGTTGAAGGAAAAACCAACGACCGCCTGGCGCAGGGATAAACTGCGGCCAATACATCTTTTGCAACAGCCGCAACTCATTGAAGTCACCGCGCCTGTTCCTGATTACCCGCCGCTGCACTTCCGGTATAAAGGTAAGCTGCATAAAGTAGTACAAGCGGATAGCTGTGAGCGCATAGAAAGCGAATGGTGGCTCAGCAAAGGATTACACCGTGATTATTACGCGGTGCAAACGGAAGAGGGTAAGTGTTACTGGCTTTTCAGGCTTGGCCATTATGATGACAGCCGTCCGCCGCGCTGGTTTATACACGGGTTTTTTGAATAAAGTTGGGGGTGATATGCATTATACAGAACTGCAGGTAACGAGCAATTTTAGTTTTTTAAGAGGCGCCTCCCACCCCGAAGAGCTGGCGGACTATGCAGCCGCATTGGGTTATAAAGCCCTTGCCCTTACGGACAGGAATTCGCTGGCAGGGATTGTACGGGCACATGTTGCGGCCAAACTCAGGGGCATTCACATGATCACCAGCTGCCGCCTGGATATAAAAGACGGCGCCAGCCTGCTGGCTTATCCCACGAGCAAAGCAGCTTACGCCAATCTCTGCACACTGCTTACCCAAGGTAATTTACGCACGGAAAAAGGTAAGTGCGAGTTATATAAACAGGATGTGTATGCACATGCAAAGGGCCTAAAATTTATTGTTATCCCACCATCCTCTTTAAATGAACACTTTGATTTTCATGATGATTTTATAAAGACACTCGCGGCATACCATGAAGCATTTGGCCAGGAGCTCTATATTGCTGCGACGCGCTATTATGAAAGCGATGATTTCAAAAAATTATTCCGGCTTTCGCGGCTCTCCCAATATTATAATGCGCCCCTTGTCGCCACCAACGATGTGCATTATCATAACCCGATGCGCCGGGAACTGCAGGATATACTTACCTGCACGCGGGAAAAGACCACGATACAGGAAGCCGGTTTTTTATTGCACCAGCATGCAGAAAGATTTTTAAAGCCGCCGGATGAAATGCAGCGTTTATTCCGGCATTACCCGGATGCCATCTACCGTACACAGGAAATTACAGAAGCCTGCAGGTTTAACCTGGATGATTTACAATTTGAATACCCGCAGCAACTCATGCCGGATGGCCGGACACAGCAAGAGGTGCTGGAAGATTATACCTGGCAAGCTGCCAGGGAAAAGTTTGGGGATCCTCTTCCTGAAAAAATAAAGGTAACACTGGAGCATGAGCTGGCTTTTATCAATAGAAAAAATATCGCCTTCTTCTTCCTGGAAACCTATGATGTGGTACGCGAAGCGAATGTACGCGGTATACTCTGCCAGGGCCGCGGCTCTGCTGCCAATTCAACGGTGTGTTATTGTTTGGGCATCACCAATGTTAACCCCACCAAATTTGACCTGCTCTTTGAACGGTTTGTTTCCGATGCCAGGGATGAACCGCCGGATATTGATGTGGACTTTGAACATGAACGCCGCGAAGCAATCATTCAATACATCTACAACAAACACGGCCGGGATAAAGCAGCCATCGTGGCCACGGTTACCACCATGCATGCAAAGGGTGCTGTAAGGGATGTAGGCAGGGCCATGGGGCTTTCCGTGGATACACTCAACCGGCTCTCCAAATGTATCTGGGAATTTACAGAAGAATGGTTTGATGAAAATCGCATACAGGAACAGGGGATCGATACGCGGGAGCCGCTTTTACAAAAGGTATTACAGCTCACAAAACAGTATATAGGTTTTCCGCGGCAACTGGGCCAGCATACGGGTGGTTTTGTGATTGCGCAGGACAGGCTTTCGAATCTCTGCCCTATCATGAATGCCCGGATGGAAAACAGGACCTGTATTGAATGGAACAAGAATGATATAGATGCCCTGGGCTTTCTTAAAACCGATATCCTCGGGCTTGGTATGCTTACCTGCATCCGCAAATGTTTTGAGCTCATTCAACAACATTATGGTAAAGTGTTTACACTATCCAATCTCCCTGAAGATGATGCCGCAGTATATGCTATGGCCAGCGCCGCTGATACGATTGGTGTTTTCCAGATTGAAAGCCGGGCACAGCAGGCCATGCTGCCGCGCCTGAAGCCCAGGTGTTTTTATGACCTCGTGATTGAAGTGGCGATCGTACGGCCGGGGCCTATCCAGGGCAATATGGTACATCCCTACCTGCGCCGCCGCAGCGGCCAGGAGCCTGTTGAATATCCCTCTAAGGAAGTGGAAGCCATCTTAGGAAAAACCTTAGGCGTACCGCTGTTCCAGGAGCAGGCCATGCGCCTGGCGGAAGTAGCCGCGGGCTTTACCAAGACGGAAGCAGATGCCTTAAGAAAAAGTATGGCTACGTTTAAGCTACAGGGGTTGGTCACGCAGTTCCGCGAAAAGCTTATGGATGGCATGCTAAGGAATGGGTATCCGAAAGCATATGCGGAAAAGATTTTTCAACAGCTCGAAGGCTTTGGCAGTTATGGGTTCCCCGAAAGTCATGCGGCGAGTTTTGCGCACCTGGTCTATGTTTCCGCCTGGATTAAATGTTACTACCCCGATGTATTTGCCTGCGGTTTGCTTAACAGCTTACCCATGGGTTTTTATGCACCGGCGCAAATTGTTGCGGATGCGCGTCAACATGGAGTTGAAGCAAGGCCTGTTGATATTAATTATTCCTATTGGGATAACACACTGGAAGAAAAGGTGAATACCTTTCATGCCCTGCGGCTGGGCTTCCGGCATATAAAAGGTATACGCGAAGAAGACATTCAAAAACTGGTAGCTGCCAGAAAAGTTAGCTTTCCGCATGTGCATGCGCTCTTACATGCCGGTATTGCTATTTCCTGTTTAATTAAACTGGCGGATGCGGATGCCTTTCGTTCCATTGGCCTGGACCGGCGGCAGGCTTTGTGGGAAGTAACGGCCTTGCAGGATATTCCTTTTGGCTTATTTCAAAACCTGCCTTCTGAAAGCCTTTTTGAAACAAACATATCACTGCCGAAACTATCCCTTTCAGAACATGTGGTCTATGATTACGGCAGCTTATCGCTTTCCCTAAAAGCACATCCTGTCAGCTTCCTGCGCGAAAGGCTGGCCGCCCGAAACATTGTAGCCCTTGCAGCCTTAAACCAGTTGCATCATGGTGACCGGGTAGCAGTAGCAGGGCTGGTTTTGGTAAGGCAAAGACCGGGTACTGCGGGTGGCATTTGTTTTATGACGATTGAAGATGAAACCGGCCATGCCAATCTGGTGGTATTTAAAGATTTATTTGAGCATGCCTACCGCAAAGAAATCCTTCACTCAAAGTTACTCATGGTACAGGGCACGGTTCAAAGAGCCGAGAGTGTAATTCATGTTATTGTGCAGCATTGTGAAGACTGGTCGGGGCATTTATCTGCCTTAACAAAAAGCGACGAAACGGAAGTGCGTGTGCTGACTTTATCACCGCGTGCTGAAAGGGACGGTTTTCCATTTGAAGCCCAAAACAAAAAGACACAGGCAAGAAAGAAAGCGGAGCAGGCGTCGCTGTTTCCGGCGGCAAGAAATTTCAGGTAAGTGATTTTTTGATTTTAAAAAACCAGTAAATTGCTGATCTAATTCAACTCCTTCACAAACCCTTGCTGTGACTGAGGTGACGTAGTATTCAATTTCTGTAGCCATGCAACCTGTAACCTATTCACTTATCCATCACCCTGGGAGCAACGGATAATTGTTCCGTTCGTGTTTAACAAGCAGCGGCGCAACCGCCTGCATCTGATAGTGACTTCAAGCCCGCTGGATGATTTATGGCGCAGTGGTGATATAGAATGGTAAATCTGATTACCGAAGTTATAATACAAAAAACGAAGTTCCCGGACATTGAAAATCAATGCCTGATTTTTTTTGGCGCTGCGTATAATATCAGTAATCTTTGTGTTGTACGTCACCTTATGCGACACTTCCTAACATTCATATTGACTATTTGTTTCGGCGTTTCCTTCGGACAAGACTTTGCTTATCCTTCCATCAAATCAACAGGACAAAGCATTACTGATTTTGTTCCCAAAGGTTGGACAATTCTTGACAGTGCTTATGGCGACTTGAACAAAGACGGCACAAAAGACGCAGCAATTATTATTCAACAAAAAGACAGCATTTTGTTGGTAAACAGTTTAGAAGACACTGTCTTGACACAGCCCAGAATGTTATTGATACTTTTCAATAAACCCGCTGACAACGGTTATGGCCTGACAGAACAAAGCAATTCATTTATTTTAAAGAATGACAATCCAACTATGGATGACCCGTATCAAGAGATGACAATTAACAACGGAATATTAGAAGTAAAGTTTCATCTCTTTTATAACATGGGCAGTTGGTATGTGACAAATGCTGTTTACAAATTCCGTTATCAACAAGGGCAGTTTGTTTTGATTGGTGCTGACAATTCTTCTTTTCACAGGGCGACACACGATTTTGAAGACTATAGCTATAACTTTTTGACGAAGAAAAGAGCTTTAACAAAAGGCAACGATAACAAAGGCACTAAAAAGACAACATGGAAATCCGTGAACATTTCCCAACTGAAAACATTAAAGACTTTTAGTGAACCATTCACTTGGCAAGTTGAACCCGATATTTATTTGTAGAGACGAAAGGCGAACGTACAACATTAGTATTGCCAATAGTGGGGTTTGACATTGGAGCAATCAGCAGCGGTAATTCTGCTGTACTGCGGTTTGGGGCTCGACGAATAAAGCCCAGCTTTAGTTCTTAATATTTAACTTTATCAAAAAGCCATGCAGCAGTTCCGGGCTGGACGGAATTCTAATTCCCCACCATCGGCAATACCTGCTCGTTGTGCGTCACTTTATTATGACAGTCCTTAAATTCATAGCAACAATTTTCATCGCTGTTATCTTCTTTAGTTTTAAACCTTTGACAAATCCAGTTTATATAACTGGACACATTAAAAAAAATCCAAGTGACACTTCTGCTTTTATTGCGCATTTAGTTGTATTTGTAAAAGGCGACAATAAGATTTTAGCTAAGACGATGACAGATGATAAAGGAAATTTTGGTTTGACATTTACGCCAAAGAAAGAAAAATCATTTGACTTTTACTGCAATGGCGTTGGTGTTGACACAATGCTTATTGCATCAGTTATAACATTTGAAAGTGACACACCAGAAATGACGTTTTATATTCCTGCAAAACAAAAAACAAATGCTTTTGGAAAAGTTATTTGCCCAAAATGCAAGCGTACAGACAAAGTTTATAAAATTGAATATGGAGATTCACCAGTTTCAGTAAGACACATAAGCAAATCCGGTGATACAACTTACAGCCCAATTTATAAGGGGACTTATCAAGAAAGTTGTATTGTTGAACCAGCAAAGTATTATTGCGATAGAGACAAAATAAAATTCTAACAGCAAAAATTTCAAGTGACAAAAAGCGAACGCACAACAAAGGCATTTGTAAAAGCATGGCTTGACCATCCGCAATTGTGCAGCAGTAATTCTTATCATCTTTTGTACGTGCCGACATTTCGCTATTGAACATTTATAATTATCTTCAACTTCAGTTTTTCAATTAAGCATTTGCACAGGCTGACCAATCACTATTGCCATGCCTTCACAAATGCTTGAACGTTATATGCAAGTTGTTTTAATCTTGGGCATCAACAATTCTACTCAGCTTATGTAGTTGGACACAACGCACTTTTTTTTGCAGTCAACGGCAACAGAAATTCTATTCTGCAATCTTCTTCAAAGTGGTTTTAGTGGACAGTGGACAACACGCTGTAACTACAATTTTCTTACTCTTTATGTAAGTTTTTCGTTCGTAAAAATTCAGTGTTGTTGTGTTTTATTCATTCAACTGTGCATGTAACAAGTGTATTTGCGTCAGCGGGGCTGACGAATGTCACGCTTCAGCTTTTGAAAAAAAATCAGCAGTAGTTCAAGCGCGACATTGCGCTGTTCAGCATTTGTTTTTATCTTCAACTTTGTATTTTCAATTAAGCATTTGTAATCGGCTTGACGAAAATAATTTCCCCGCCGGCGCAAATACTTCAACGTTGTACGCCACTTAAATTGACAACTTGAAACTCTCAACAAGACTTTTATTAACTCTTCCATTTATTCTTGTAACATATTTTTATTTGCGGTTTAGTTTGGCTGACAATGGCTGTACAGGTTTGATGGATTTCTTTTTCGGAGGTGTATATATTATTTTATTTGGTGTTTCTCTTTGGCTCGCATTTAGAGCGACACTTCGCAAAAGAGAACATAGTAAAAGAAAACCGGAGCCGATTAGTTTGACAATAACTTTGGTGACATTGGCTATTTTAATTGTTGGCAGAATTTTCGGACAAGACTTTAAGGGCAATACTTGGATTTATGTGTAAGCTCCCCTAAAAATCGCTCATTTAAAAGTTGACAAATGCATTAATTTTAAATGAGTAAATATGAAAAAGACAAGGTTTACAGAAACACAAATTGTAAAGGCCATCCAGGAACATGAGAATGGCCGGGATGCAAAAGATTTATGCCGTGAGTTAGGCATAAGCACAGCAGCATTTTATAAATGGCGCCAACGCTATGGCGGCATGGAAGTAAGCGAACTTAAAAAAGTAAAGGAGCTTGAAGAAGAGAACAGCCGTCTCAAACGCATGTATGCTAATTTAAGTTTAGTGCATGAAGCTTTAAAAGATGCTGTAGCAAAAAAACTTTAATGCCTGCCGAAAAGAGTAGCCTGGCTGAGTATATGGTTACAACACATAAAATCAGCCAGCGACAGGCATGTAAAGCAGTAAGTCTACCTGAGAGCAGCCGCCGTTATACACGTAAACCAAAGGAGGATGATGCGCTAATCGGTGAACTTCAATCATTGGTTGATAAACATCCATCCATTGGCTTTTGGCAAAGCTTTTATCGTATCAGAAGAAAAGGATTTAACTGGAATCATAAACGCCTTTACAGAGTGTACACAGATATGAAGCTTAACATTCGTCGCAGGTATAAGAAAAGATTACCGGCAAGAATAAAACAATCTTTATTTCAACCGCAAAACATCAATGAAGTGTGGAGCATCGATTTTATGAATGATACTTTATGGGATGGAAGGAAGTTCAGGTTATTAAATATTGTAGATGATTACAACCGTGAAGTGTTGCATATAGAAGCAGATACTTCACTGCCAACAACAAGATTGATAAGATGCCTTGAATATTTAAAAGAGTTCAGGGGATTACCACAGATGATACGCGTTGATAACGGTCCTGAGTTCATCTCATCACAGCTTGATGTATGGTGCAGAGAACAAAAAATTACATTAATATTTATACAACCCGGTAAGCCCATGCAGAATGGTTATGTTGAACGCTGCAATGGAAATATCAGGAGAGAATTGCTGAACGCTTATGTGTTCACATCGTTAAATGAAGTAAGAGATAAAGCAGAGCAATGGCGATTGGATTACAACTGCTCAAGGCCACATTCATCGCTGGGATATGTTCCTCCAGCCGAATACAATAAAATCCAAATTCCTTTTGAAAAATCAAAAAACAAAAATTGAAAATTATACTTTTAACTGCAGCGAAAAATGGGGGAGCTTACATTAGCATTCCCAAAAAGTTCGACATTATATTTCATTTGGACAATCCAAAGGAATTTATAAGGATTGATTATGAACTGACGCAAAGTATTCACGAGGCATGGTTTCCTTTGGACACAATTGACCACGGACATAAACATCTTTGTGTTTTTACCTTTGCTAAAATTCTACCTGACATTCTGAATATTTTGCACAAAGGCGAAGAAAAGTTTTCGACATCACCAAAGGGGCAAAAGTTATTAGGATTTTGTAACTCAATTGACTTTGACGTAATTTCAAAAGCGATTGAAAGAACGTTAGAATTAAAGAGGCTTCACGGCGACAAGTGGTGGGAATATGACGATGCGGAATAATGGCGAACGCACAATAACTAAGCATTCGTTGCGTCCGCAGGACGAACAATGAAAGCGCTGTTGAACGGAACCTACGGTTGCCGGTGTTACATTATGGGGTTGCCGGTCTGCGATGCAAGGGTATTTGAGCAAACTATCAGGTTTGTTTTTTA
>NZ_JBQCIT010000004.1:0-23711 GCF_051953455.1 Parafilimonas sp.
AGACTCCGTAAGGAGTGGTAGGGGAGCATTCTAAACCGCATTGAAGGTGTATCGTGAGGTATGCTGGAGCGTTTAGAAAAGAAAATGTAGGTATAAGTAACGATAAAAGCAGTGAAAAACTGCTTCGCCGAAAGACTAAGGGTTCCTGATCAACGTTAATCGGATCAGGGTTAGTCGGGTCCTTAGGCAAACCCGAAAGGGGTAGCTGATGGAAAGTTGGTTAATATTCCAACACTTGTTTTAGTTTCGATGGGGTGACGGAGAAGTGAAATGCCCGCGGGATCACGGAATATCCCGTTAAAGCGTGTAGGTATATTTCTGGTAGGCAAATCCGCCGGAAATGCTGAACGTGATAGTACTTGAAGTCTTCGGACGGATAGATAGTGGCGCTAAACCTGCTCACGAGAAAAACCTCTAAGGCTAGGCTAAAACAACCCGTACCGTAAACCGACACAGGTAGTCGAGATGAGTATTCTAAGGCGCTCGGGTGAGCCGCGGAGAAGGAACTAGGCAAATTAATGCTGTAACTTCGGGATAAAGCATACCGCAGCGATGCGGTCTCAGTAAAATGGTTCAACCAACTGTTTAGCAAAAACACAGGGCCCTGCAAAATCGAAAGATGACGTATAGAGCCTGATACCTGCCCGGTGCTGGAAGGTTAAGGGAGCTTGTTCGGAGCAATCCAAAGCTTGTGACTGAAGCCCCAGTAAACGGCGGCCGTAACTATAACGGTCCTAAGGTAGCGAAATTCCTTGTCGGGTAAGTTCCGACCTGCACGAATGGTCTAATGAGTTGTACACTGTCTCCTCCACGAGCCCGGTGAAATTGTAGTATCGGTGAAGATGCCGGTTACCCGTCACGGGACGGAAAGACCCCATGAACCTTCACTACAACTTTGCATTGATTTTGAACTTTTGATGTGTAGGATAGTTGGGAGACTGTGAAGCAGTGGCGCTAGCCATTGTGGAGTCAACGTTGAAATACCAACCTTTAAACGTTTAGAATCTAATCCGACTTTGTCGGAAACAGTGCATGGTGGGTAGTTTGACTGGGGTGGTCGCCTCCTAAAAAGTAACGGAGGCTTGCAAAGGTTCCCTCAGTACGGTTGGTAATCGTACATAGAGCGTATTAGTATAAGGGAGCTTGACTGTGAGGCATACAGGCCGAGCAGGGACGAAAGTCGGCTAAAGTGATCCGGTGGTTCTGCATGGAAGGGCCATCGCTCAAAGGATAAAAGGTACTCCGGGGATAACAGGCTGATCTTACCCAAGAGCTCATATCGACGGTAAGGTTTGGCACCTCGATGTCGGTTCGTCACATCCTGGGGCTGGAGAAGGTCCCAAGGGTTCGGCTGTTCGCCGATTAAAGTGGCACGTGAACTGGGTTCAGAACGTCGCAAGACAGTTCGGTCCCTATCTGTGGTGGGCGCTAGTAAATTGAGAGGACGTGACCTTAGTACGAGAGGACCGGGTCGCATGTACCGCTGGTGTATCTGTTGTGGTGCCAACTGCAATGCAGAGTTGCTATGTACAGGCAGGATAAACGCTGAAAGCATCTAAGCGTGAAACCTTCCTCAAGATGAGTTTACTTTTAAGGGTCGTTATAGACGATAACGTTGATAGGCTACAGGTCTAAAGTTAGCAATAACAAAGCCGAGTAGTACTAATTGCCCGTAAGCTTTAATTTTATTTTTTTGGTTTTTCCGAAAAATATTTAGTTCTCCAGTGATGAAAGCTTTTCCAATATGACATTATTAGCTGTTAGCTATTAGCCAGCAGCAACTCTTTATGGTGGTTTTGCCGAGGGTGTTCACCTCTTCCCATACCGAACAGAGAAGTTAAGCCCCTCATGGCCGATGGTACTGCACAACAATGCGGGAGAGTAGGTAGCTGCCGTATTTATTAAAAAGCCTCACAGTAATGTGGGGCTTTTTTGTTTTACACATTTATGATATTCTTCGCCATATGAAATTGCTTAAGCTCGTTTTAGTATCCGTAATGTATTTCATTGTTATGTCCTGTAACAATGTCCAAAACACTGAATCTGGTACCAATGAAGATTCTTTGTCTGAAATCAAAGCTGTCCCTTTAATTTATGATTCCGTTGTGCTCACTCTGTCAAAGCAAATACTTTCCATACTTAAACATGAGAATTACCAGCAACTTGATTCTTTTATTGATGGGGGAGTAAGATTTTCTCCTTATGGATATATTGATACGCTTCATGATAAAAAACTTACTGCTGAACAACTTGTAAATTATTTAACCAAAAACAAACTGGAAAGAATTGATTGGGGAATCCTGGATGATGAAAATGGAAAACCTATTCTTTTAACTGCGCAGGAATATTTTAAAAAATTTGTGTATGATGTCGATTTTTTAGATGCGCCAAACCTAAGTTTAAATAAAACTATATCCTCTGGTAATTCGCTCAATAATATCGATTCGGTTTATGGGAACTGCACCTATGTGGAATTTTATTTTCCTGGTTTTGAAGAAAAATATGATGGCATGGATTGGAGAAGCCTTAAGCTTGTATTCGAAAAACAGGATAATAAATTATTTCTGATTGGAGTGGTTCATGATCAGTGGACTATATAATCTTCATAAAAAACTTATATTATTTTCTTCTCCACTGTTTAATATAAACTTTATCGCAAAAAGCGCCAGACCGGTAGCTGATTAACTTAAATAACTTCTCAGTCCTGCTTAGATAACGGTAAGCTTATAAAACGATTCGGGCTGCAGGTATTTTATGGCAAGATACTGCAGTTCTTCAGCGGTAATATTTTTTATAGTATGAATGCTTTTATTAAAATAATCTTCGGTAAGATTATTTATAATGTATGTCTTCCATCTCGATATTATTTGAAAAGGCCCGTCCAAATCTCCGAGAATGCTTCCAATCATATAATTGCGTACAAGATGCAATTCTTCTTCACCAACCAGCTCATCTCTCAGGCGCTTCATTTCTTTAAAAACTTCTTCCATGGTAGCCTCACAAACATCGCGGCCTGCTTCGGTTGAAATCATCCAGGCGCTTTCATGAATATGATTTTGCAGGTAGCTGTGGATACCATAAGTGTATCCTTTATCTTCCCGAATATTGCTCATAAGCCTTGAGCCAAAATATCCGCCGAAAATATTATTTAATACCTGCACCTTTATAAAATCAGGATGGTGGCGATTGAAAAAATTTCTTGCTATGCGTATAGCACCCTGTAAACCGTTCTCATCATTAATAATAAAATGGTCTTTATCTTTTTCAGGATTACTGTTATAGTTAATAACTGAAGGCTCATTATTGCAAAGCAAAGCGCCAAAATTTTTATTCAATAATGCTTCAATATTATCCGGAAGGTTGCCGGCAATAAACAGGATGCATTTGCCATTTATATAATGCTTATGATAAAACTGGATAAGATCATCACGCTCAAGCTTGTCATAGTCTCTTATTGATGCATATTTACCGTAAGGATGGGAAAACCCAAACAGATATTCATCTATTAACCTGTTGGCTACAAAATCGCATTTCTTCAGGTTTACTTCAAGGCTTTGTTTTTGATTTTGCTTGTATATGGCAAGTTCTTGTTCGGGGAAAATGCTTTCTGTAAAAAGCTCATTCACTACAGGTAAAAGCTCTGGTAAATGCTTGCTTAAACTATGCAGCTTTACAGATGCTGTTTCATTATAACAACTGCGGTTTAAATACGCGCCATAAAATTCAAAATGTTCATTTATTTCAAAGGCAGTTTTATTCTTTGTACCGTTTTTAAGCATATAGTTCACGCAGGCCGCTGTCATATTATTTTGCTCATGAGCATTACCCGCATAAAAAACCCATTCTGCATACGCCACCTCCTGTTCCGGGGCACGCAGGGCATAAACACTTATGCCATTATCAAGTGTAAAATATTCAAGCGGCTTTAAATGAAGATTAAAATCTGTTGCATCCACTATTCCAGGTTGCTCCTTTCTGTTCAGCATACACTATTTTTAAGGAGGGCAAATGTACTTCAATACATGGTTATAATTTTGTTTTCTTATTTTGTATGTAGCTTAAAAAATGGAACCCGGAATAAAAGAATTTTTTAAACGTTTAGCCGCAAGTATGGCTGTGTTTATTTTATGGATAGCAATCAATATGACGATTGGTATTAAATATGAATATGCACTTTTCAGTAATGGTATCGGTGTTGGTAATATTATATTTTACGTATGGCTCATTTTAAGTTTTATTGCACTCGTTATTTTCTATATAAAGCTTTGGAAAAAACCTATTGAAAACCTGCACGACAACCCATAAAACGCAGAAGTATTATATTTTTTTGCCCATCCATTTATTGCTTTGTATATACCAGTAAGAGGGAACGAATAAGGCTATCCAGTATATCCATTCGCTCATCCAGCCAATAGTAATAGAGAGATTCAAATATTCAAGCACTGTATAAACATATATGCAATACAAGATAATAGCAATTGTTTCTGTTACCAGGTTTCTTCTGCTGTTACCTGTACCAAGTACTGCATTAAGCCATATTGTTGAAACAGATTGTAGTACAAGTGCAAAAGAAATTACGCGGGCTACTGGAATAGCAGCTTCTATAAAACTATCGCTCTGGCCATAAGCGCTTAAAAATAATTTGGTAAACAGGTTTATAAGAATTGCTATGCAAATAGAAAATATTAAACCGAGTTTGGTTATTTTATAAATGAGCTCTTTTACACGATGATCCAATTTTTGCCCGATAATATTACTCACCATACTATTGCTGGCTGAAGCAAACGCCCAGGCAAAGCATCCGAATATGCCAAACATGTTGCGCATAATATTTGAAATAGCAAGCGGCTGTGTACCATGATGTTCAATAAGGATGTAAAAAAATTCCCAACTTGCCAAACTAATAGCAAACTGTAATATGAGCGGGGAAGATTGGTGAAGAATTAATTTTATGGAGTTAAGATTGAGCTTTTTATTCTTAAAAAGATTAATACTTTCACCAATACCTTTAAAATGAATCACGCTGAAAATAGTTACAAGGCCGGTAAATTCCGCAATGATAGATGCATAAGCAGCACCGTTAAAACCGATTTCAGGAAAACCAAAATGTCCGAAAATAAAAGCATAGTCAAAGAAGATATTGGCTAATGTTTCTGCCAGTGTTCCTATTATCAGGTATTTGCTTTTATTAATGCTTATGAGTAAAGCGTTACGTAACTGGTAAATATATAAAAACGGCAACCCCCAAATACGGATGCGTAAAAAATCAATAGCCATTTGTATATCCTGTTCCTTATGCAGCGAATATCTTAAGATAGCAGGAGCAATAAACCATGTAATTAAAATACCGGCAATGGCAAATGCCAATGCAATGCGCACTGCCTGAAAAAATAGGAGCCCGATCTCGCCTGCTTTATTTTCACCGGCCCGGCGGCTCATTAAAGCCTGCAGGCCGCTGCTTAATCCAAAACCCATTACGCCAAAAACAAGATAATAAACACCTGTAATACCTGCAACCGCCAGTGCTTCTTCGCTTAAATGACCAAGAAAAATATTATTAGTTATGAAATTTATATTAGGAACCAATATAGAAAGGGCAATGGGGAGTGCAATACGAAGTATTTGCTTATTGGTTATTTCTACGGTTAGTTGCATGGGGGCGCAAAGCTAAGCGGTAATAAGGAATAGGCAAAGCAGTATAAGAAGCCTTAACACTTTTATGTTCCGGATGGGCCAGGCCGTTTATCATCCAGGGCGTTACGGAAATTTGGGAATCCGGGTTTACAGCCCATAAGAAGCTGAGAAAAATATCAATCTTTGTAATAATATTTTTATCATGGCAGATAAAACAATTGCAGACTTTCTATCGGGAAAAACGCAGCACACTATTGACCTGTTCAATCATTTTATAGATGCATATAATAAAATTGGCCTCATAGAGTTGCATGCGGCTAAAACCATGATTGGTATATCAAACGGGCATAAACGTATTGCATGGATAACGCAGTTAGGCAAAAACTTTATGCATGTTATTTTTCCTTTCAAAGAACCTTATTACGATAACCTTTGTTTTATTAAGATTGCGCAGGTGCCGGGCAATAATAACCAGTTCAATCATCATTTCCGCATGCTGCATACTTCAGATATTAGCGAAGAAATGATGCATTATATGAAACTGGCTTACGAACAATAATAAATTTCTCTCTCTTCAAAAAAATAATTACAAAAAATTGTAACCTTTTTATCTTTCTGCAGTAACCAATATAAAACGAACACAAATTATACAGCGTGGCTGGACTGACTGATGAGAAAATAATGTACAAGGTAAGGGACGGTGAATTGGCCGAACTAAAGCAGTTGTTCGATCGTTATAATGTGCCTGTATATAATTTTTTCCTGCGGTTAACAGCTGAAGCTGCCATAAGTGAAGATCTTACGCAATCATTGTTCTATCGCATATTACGTTACCGCAACAGCTTTAATGCTGCAGCCGGAAGTTTTAAATCGTGGATGTACCAGATGGCAAGAAACCTTCATGCTGATTATTGCAGGGAAAAGCTACGGCTAAGTGAAGTGATTAAAAATGTGCATGAGTATCCGGAAGATGTTTTAGAAAAAGAAGAGGGGTTTAAAGAGCATGATTTTGAGCAATTAAAAAAAGCCATGGCCGGCCTGGGGCCGGTTGACAGGGAGCTGATTGTTCTAAGCCGTTATGAAGGCCTGAAGTATGCAGAAATAGCAAAGATGAAAAGCATGTCGCTAAGCGCTGTTAAAGTGCAGATACATCGTGCATTAAAAGAATTAAGGTTACTTTATTTTAAACAATAAGCAGTTTGATTATGCAGTGTTATGATGTTGAATCGTTATTGATTGATTATTTAGATGCACAACTGCATCCAAATGACAGGGCGCCGCTGGAAAAGCATTTAAACGAATGCATACAATGCAGGCAGGCACTGGAAGAGTACAGGCAAATTTTTGACGGCATACAAAAAGATAAAATCAAAAAGCCCGGCCCGGCCCTGCGCGAAAAATTTGAAAACATGCTCCAGAGCGAGCTAAACATAGAAGCTACTGCAAACATTGTAAATAAGCCTGAAGAAAAGGCTGCTGTGGTTAAACCCATAAACCGTTATGCATTGTTGTACAGGATCGCCGCCAGCATTATACTTATCGTATCAGGCTTCTTTATTGGTACAACTGTAACTAACAATAAACCCGGAAACGGGCAGGTGGCAGAATTGAAGAATGAAGTGAGGGAAATGAAGGAAACATTAACGGTAAAATTGCTGAATGAAGAATCAGCAAGCGAGCGTATTAAAGCGGTAAGCTATGCAGATGAAATAACTGATCCCGATAATAAAATTGTTATGGCGCTTATTACCACCCTTAATGAAGATGATAATGTAAATGTGCGGCTCGCAGCCTTGTATGCGCTTGCAAAATTTTCCAATAGCAATAAAGTGAGCGACGCATTGGTAGCATCGCTTGGCAAACAAACTGAACCGCTTATGCAGATTGCATTGATCAATATTCTTACAGAAAAAAAAGAAACAAAAGCCAAGGCGCCTATACAGGAAATACTGAAAGATAAAAACACATTACCACCTGTAAAAGAGATAGCGGAAAAGGGGCTTAAAGTTTTATAATTTTTGTTTTCAATAAAATGGTTATGAACAGGAAACCGGAGCTGCATAGCGCTGTGCAGATGAAGGTAATGCGACGCAACCGTGCTTAGTCGCAGTTCAGTTGGCGGTAACATAAAATCAATAAAACCCGAAGGGTTAAAATTAAAAAATACGTGTTATGCTATTAGACGATTATGATAAAGATTGAACCGTCATTTCGACGATAGGAGAAATCTCTGCTTTATTGCTTTATTTTGAATTTATAATTGTATAGAGATGTCTCGTTACCTCGACATGACGTTCTAAACATCTTACAGATTAATTACTCTCTCTAATAGTTTCAATAGCACAGCACTTTAAAAAAATTACTTTTTAAAATTTATAAAATGAAACAGGTATATTATGTTTTAGTGTTAATGTTTTCCCTTGCGTCTCTCTGCCTGCATGCACAGGAATACAAAGTAGCGGTGCAGAATACAAAAGATGGTAAGCTTATATTGAATAATTTTCCGGGCGATTTGCCGGTGGAAGGCTATAGTGGTAGCGAGATAATTATTACTTCTGATTTGCCCGCTAATGTGCCTGAAAGGGCTAAGGGATTGAAGCCCGTTTACGGCGGCGGCACAGATAATACAGGCATAGCTGTGTCGGCTGATAAAAACGGCAACCAGGTAGTGCTCCAGTGTTTATTGCCTATAACGAAAAATGCTAATTATAAAATTAAAGTGCCGGACAATTTCAGTATCCAGATAGATAACAGCTGCGGCAATTCCGGTGATGTAACGGTTTCTAATGTAAAAGGCGAGCTGGCTATAAAAAATTGCGGGGATATAAAAGTGAAGAATGCGTCAGGACCCCTGGTGTTTTATACTATAAGCGGCAACATCAATATTAGCTTTGCCTCGCTTGCCAAAGACAGGTCAATTTCCCTCGCCTCGGTAAGCGGCGATATTGATGTTACTGTGCCGGCAACCACTGCAATGGATGTGGAACTGAAAAACATTTCCGGCGGCATTTATTCTGATTTCAATTTTCCCAATGATGATAAAGGCCTCAAACGCGTGGGCGGTAATTCTGTTTCAAGTAAACTGAATGGCGGCGGCGCCAGCCTCAAAATTACGAACGTGAGTGGTAACATCTACCTGAGAAAAGGGTAATAAATAATGATGTAATAAATTATTTAATTGGCTAAATAACATACAATGAAACACTTAACCGGCTTGCTCATATTATGCATGTTAAGCTGCTTTACCCATGCACAGAAAATAATAGAAAAAAACCTGGCTTATACGCCCGGTAAATCTATAAAACTGAATATACAGATTGCAGATTCCATACGGATAATTACATGGAATAAAAATGAAGTATATACCAAAGCTTCCATAGATATAAATGATAATAAAGACAACGATATTTATCTTACAGATTTTAACGATGCGGGCAACACAATAACAGTCAACGCAAAATTTGAAGAGAATAAAATAAGAAAGGATTCCTGCAATTGCAGCAACTACAGGAGCAAAATTTACTGGGATATTTATATTCCTGAACAATCATCTTTTGCAGTAGAAACCATTAATGGCGATATAATTATTGAAGGCAATACAAAAGATGTAAAGGCACATTCCATCAGCGGGTTTATTGATATGGGCCTTGCAGCCACACGCAAAGCAGACCTGAAAATGAGCACTATCAGCGGTACGATTTATACAGATGTAGCCATAAATGGTAATGACAAATCGAGAGGTGGTTACAACGTAACGGCTGCTTTTAACGGTGGCGGCGAAGCAGTGAACCTGGAAACCATAAGCGGAAATATTTACTTACGAAAAGAGTGAAACAGGTGTTGTAATTTTTGATAAATGGCGCATAAAGAATGCGCCATTTTGATTATATATTAACGCTTTAATTTTGTGAATGAAACCAAGCCTTTTTTTCGCTGCCTTTTTTTGTTTCAATTGCTGTTTTGCACAGATAAGCATAAAGGAAATTAAGCTTGCACCCAACCCGGCATATTATAATACTACAGATAAAACGATTATTTATCCTCTTATTTCAACTGGCAACAATTATGTTGATTCCGCAATAAACATGCAAGTAAAGATTGATCTTTTTAATCCTGACGATAATAGTGCGGATATTGCACAACTACTGCGGGAAAATATTAATGAGTATGGATTAACGGATATTTCTTATACAATATCTTTTAAAAATAATCGCCTGCTTTCAATGCAGATACTTCAACAGGCATGTGGTGCGCATTGTAGCTCGTGGACTACATATTTCAACTTTGATTTAAAAAACGGAAAGAAACTGTCAATAGAAGATTTAATAATAAAAGCACAATTCGATAGTTTCACTAATCTGGTTTTTGCCGACAAGATAAAATCTTTAAAAAGATATAAGGCAGAGGAACTGAATGCGTTTAGAAACCACTATATAGATTCGGTTACTTATAATATGGCTATAGAAATTGCTTATCAATGCATGAAGGATATTGACCTTTCTGATTTTTCTATTCTGAATTCAGGTATAGAGATCAGTAACAATTGCGAATTTCCTTACGTAATCCGGTCGCAACAGCCGGAAACAATACTGAAATATTCATTCAATTCTCTATCCTTTTTCCTGCAGCCGGAATTTAGATTTCTTTTAAAATAAATCAGATAATGATCTCTACATTTGTTGCTATAGTAAACTACGATATATGAATCAGTATGTAACCGATTTTGTGAGCCTTATTGATAACAACAGTAACATCATTTTCAATATGACATACCAGGAGGCTGCGGCTGCCGTTGCCTCCGGCGATCCTTCAGCCGTACGCAAAATCGACGGCCAGTTTGCCATAGTTGAAAAAGTAGACCGCCAGGTATTTATGGCGCGTTCCCTTGGCAGGCCCATGCGTTATTTTCTTGCCAAACAGGTCTCAGGGCCTTTGCTTATTGTTGCAGAACGCATGGATGAGATTTATGATTTTTTGAAACAACGGAATTTGCATCACCAGTTTCATCCTTCCTATACAAGAATGGTTCCGGCGCATCATGTGGTAAGGCTTGAAGTAATAGGCTGTCCTGATCCCAACCCGGTATATACAAGATTTTTTGAACCGCAAAGAAATGTGCTGCCAACAGACCTTGATGCTATCGGAAAAAAATATATTGAAACATTGGCGAATGAATGTCAAAAATGGTTGTTGACTATCCCTGAAAAAGAACCGGTAGGTGTTTTGTTTTCAGGTGGCATTGACAGCGGTTCTGTATTCCTTGTCTTGTATCATTTAATGCTCAGGCTCGGCATGTCACCTCAAAGGCTCAAAGCTTTTACTTTATCTGTAAATGGCGGTGCCGATGCAGAACAGGCGCACCAGTTCATGGATAAACTGGGCCTATCGCTTTTTCTTGAAGTGGTTGATGTGCCCTTGTCATACATAGATTATAAAGAGGCTATTAAGGTGACCGAAGATTATAAGTCGCTCGACCTGGAAGCTGCTACCATGGCGCTGGCGTTATGCAGGAGAGTAAGGGAACTATATCCTGACTGGAAATACATGGCCGATGGTGATGGCGGCGATGAAAACCTGAAAGATTATCCAATAAAAGCCAATCCTGAATTAACTATACGCAGTGTTTTAAACAACCTCATGCTATACCAGGAAGGATGGGGCGTTGATAAAATAAAACATTCATTAACCTATTCCGGCGGACAAAGCAGGGGGCATGTTCGTTCTTATGCGCCTTCCAAAAAATATGGATTTAAGGATTTTAGCCCTTACGCCTTACCCAATGTAATTGAAGTAGCTGAAGGCATTCCTTTTATAGCACTTACCGACTGGAAAGAAGAAGTATTATATGCATTAAAAGGAGAAGTGGCAAGCCGCGGCGTAAAAGCTGTTACAGGATTTGATATGCCCGTATTTGAAAAGAGAAGGTTCCAGGAAGGTGCTGTGCCGGAAGAAGCTTTTTCAAAAGTTTTTGGCGCCAGTGAAATAGAATACAGAACATTCTTTCATTCGTTGTATGCATGATGGGTATAACAGCTATACAATTACTGAACTCCGTTCTGAAAAGAACAGGCTAAACCCATTCATTCCCTATCATTTTTTGCATGAAGAAGAACCTGGTTTATCAGGCGGTATTGAAACGGTAAACACCATCTTTCTTACCAGCAAAGAATGCGCTTTCAAATGTTTAATGTGCGATTTATGGAAGAATACTTTAGATGCGCCTGCACCATTTGGTGCAATCGTTAAACAGATTGAATATGCGTTGGAAAGATTGCCGCAGGCGGATGTTATCAAGCTTTATAACAACGGAAATTTTTTTGATACAAAAGCTATCTCTCCGGAAGAATATCCTGCAATCGTCAAACTGCTTAAAGGGTATAAAAGAGTTGTTGTAGAGAATCACCCAAAGCTTTGCAACAAACATTGTATCGAATTCAATGACTTGCTTGATGAGAGGCTGGAAGTGGCAATGGGCCTGGAAACCATTCATCCCGGTGTATTGCCAAGATTAAATAAACAACTTACGACGGAAGATTTCAGGCAGGCAACCATGTTTTTAAATCAGCATGACATTGATGTGCGTGCATTTGTTTTATTAAATGCACCTTACATAACGCAGCCGCAGGAAAGCATTGCATGGACTTTTAAATCTATACAGTTTGCTTTTGAATGCGGTGTTGCCCGTTGTTCCGTTATCCCGGTAAGGCCAGGCAATGGTGTGATGGATGTTTTGTGGCAGGAAGGCAATTATGCGCCGCCTTCTTTAGCTATGCTGGAAGAAGTGTTCGAAAAAGCTTTGCTGCTAAAGCAGGGACAGGTGTTTGTTGATACCTGGGATATTGGTTTTTTATCTCAATGCCCGCTTTGTTTTGAAGCAAGAAAGAAACGATTAGAAAAGATGAACCTTACTCAAACAATACTTCCACAGATAGAATGTGGTTGCACTACTGGTTATGTTGAATCAATCTAAACATTATGATATTGTAATTGCAGGCGCCGGCTTCGCCGGCGCACTTACTGCGCTTATTCTAAAAGAATGCGGCTTTAATATTTGCTTGATTGAAAAAGGCAAACATCCGCGTTTTGCAATAGGAGAGTCTTCCACACCTATTGCTGACATGATTTTGCGGTCACTTTCTTCGAAATATAACCTGCCCTGGCTATATGATTTTTCAAGATATGGAAGCTGGCAAAAAGCGCATCCTGAAATCGTTTGCGGAATTAAAAGAGGCTTTAGTTATTATAAACATTATCCTGGCAAAGAATTTTCAACAGATGATCATCATATCAACGAATTGCTGGTTGCCGCAAGCGTAAGTGATGAGTTGTCTGATACCAACTGGCTGCGTTCAGATATTGATGCCTTTCTTGTATCGAAAGTTAAAGAAGCAGGTATAGATTATTTTGATGAGACGGAAATTACATTGGCCATAAGAAAAAATAGTAAATGGGAAATTGCCGCTAATGGCAATGGTGATGACCAAACTATGCATGCATCATTTTTTATTGATGCAACCGGCAGCGGAATGTTGGCTGATAAACTGTTTTCAGTAAAGTCATCCGCAGAAAATTTTCTTACTGATTCATTTGCGGTATTTTCTCATTTTGATGACCTGCCACGCTGGACAGATATACTCCATCAAAAAAATATTGCAACATCCGGTTACCCTTATAATGCTGATAACTCAGCTTTACATCATGTATTAGATGAAGGCTGGATTTGGGCGCTTCGTTTTAATAATAACCGCACAAGCTGGGGCTTTGCATTAAACGGCGGTAACGTTTCATTGCAAAAAATGCAAACGCAGGAAGTTTGGGATTGGATACGGGCAAAATATCCTGACATAGATTTTATATTAAAAGATGCAAAGTTTTCTGCGCAACCGGGCAGAATCATACGTTCAGGCAGATTACAGCGAAAACTGCAAACCTGTTTTGGCGATGGTTGGTTAGCCATGCCGCACACGGTTGGTTTCGTTGATCCGCTTTTCAGCACCGGCATTGCGTATTCACTTGCGGGTATTGAAAGAATTATAAAAATGCTGACTGAAAACAGAAATTTTGAACAGCCATTGTATGAACAGCTTAAAGAATATGAAAATATAGTTTTTGAAGAATTGAAGTTAATTGACCTGCTTGTTGCAGGCTGTTATAAAACGATGGGGCATTTTCAATTGTTCAGTGCATGGTCTATGTTGTATTTTACTTTTACGATTATGTACGAACAGAAGCGATTGAAAAACCTTCCTGTAAAATATTTTCTTGAAGCGGATAAAACCGAGGTGCAACAAATGACATATTCAACCTATAAAGATTTATTCAAATTGACGCAGCAGAAAACTATATCGCAGGTTGATATAGATGCATTTACTGATTCAGTAAGGGAGAAAATAAAACCTTACAATATTGCGGGTTTAATGGAACCGTCTTTTAAAAATATGTATCATCATACGGTGGCTGTGTTATAACATACTAATGTTATGGGTTTATTAATCACAGGCAAGACAAATAGGATCCAACCGTTCTTTTAATTTACAACCAGCGGATATTTAAGATTTTCATATTGTGATAAGTCAACCTTAATGCTGCCAACCGTAAGCCTGGACTGGATTCTTACGGGTAAATGATTATTGTCATCTGTAACCCATACCGTCATGTCTTCACCACCTTTAAAAGCGTTGCCTTTCAGTAATAAAGGTTGCAGTTTGATGGCATTGAATCTTCCGTATTTCGTGCTAATGATTTCTTTGCCCATGTATTTTATATACATGTTGTAAATGTCGTTCCCAAAAAACATGTTGAATGTAATTTTATCGCCGGGCTTATATTTTGAATAATCAAGATTTCTTGCCAGGTAAACAGAACTAATTACATCCTGAACATTTTCAGGAACATTGTATGTGCCTTTTTTAGTAGTTGCTGTGTTATTATGCCGGTTAAAAACAACTTCTTCATGTTTTTTGTACTTGCCTTCGCTCACATGGCGTATAAATTTCACAGGCTGCATATTCTCTGTGTTCAGATAACTTTCATAGCGGTCCCGTACTTTAAAAATCCAGTCGTACTTTGAATTGGTTGAACCTTCGCCTATTAAATGATAAGTATTTGCATCAGCCGTGCTGGCTTCGTTCACTGAAAAAGACGCTGTGCCTGCATTAAAATAAATGCCCGCCACCGTATAATAAACTGTAAATTTTATTTTCTCACCCGCCTGGAAAGAAAGGTTTTGTGCCTTCGAATTAAGTATCAGCCACGAAAACAGTAATACGAAACTTAATTTCCTCATTCTACCTCCGTTCTTTTAAGTATGATGCAAAGTTCGCACATTTTGAAAAATTAAACAAGTGTTTAATTTTTCAATAATTGACGTTCTTATTAAGACAGTAATTGAGCAGTGATATATGGGGGTTATTTGTTAAAAAAAAATTAATAACGCATTCATAAATTATGCAGCATTTGCAGGTAGTAGGCTTCCAGAAAAGGCTTTCCAAGTTTGCTGTAGGGCGCCCAGGTTTGCTCTAAAGGTAATAACACCTCCACCGCTTCTGCATCCGGAAAAGTTTTATAATCAAACCGTATGCTTTCTGTGCTTATATAACCAGTATAATAATACTGCATATTTTTCGAAAGAGCATATTGCAGTTTCTGCAGTATTAAAAATTTTCCGGGGCTATAGGCACGATATTGCGGATGGTAAATATTGATGATGCCTGCAATAGATTCACTGCCTTTATCAAAATATCCTGCTGCAATCAATTTGTTTCCGTCAATCACTTTTATCATCATCGAATCAAATGGTTCCGGCAATTCAGGCTGGTGAAGGTAGCTTGCACATGAAGAAGAAACTTCAAACTGAACATGCGCTTTATAAGCGGCATATAATGTTTCTATTTCATCATCTATATAGGCAGGCTCAATAAGCACTGTGAAGCCGGCGCATTTTTTTAAAATATTTCTTGCAGCTTTTTCTAATAAAACATTTTGCACCAGAGTGCGCAGCCAGAATACAGGAATGGTTTTATAATCACTGTTTATAACAGTTTCATTACAGGTAAACATCAGGTGCTGCATGCGGTAATAACCGGCAGCGAGTAACCTGTCAAATAGTTCATTTTTAAAACCTTCTTTTGGCGGAGATATGTAATGTAAAGCGTTGCCCATTCTTAATTTAAAATGCCTCGATAAATAATCGTAAGATAACAGCAGATTTTAAAATTTGAAAAACAGTTTTTTATATTGAATAATAAGACCGGAATCTTTATAGTTGTTGAACGCTGGTAACAAAGCGGGATTTATTTTTACAAAACTATTTCTTAACCTGTTGTGCTATTAAAATTTAAGGAGTATGGGTTAAATAATGTTCTTAATACGTCATGTCGAGGTAACGAGACATCTCTACACAATTATAAATTCAAAAATAAGCAGAGATTTCTCCTATCGTCGAAATGACGATTCAACCTTCTTCTATATAGTTAATTAGCACAATATGTTATTTCTTAATAAATAACAACAAAGTACTATTGGAATCACTGCACAAAATTTTGCCCGCTGAACGGATTAAAAGCCGGCTGATTGATGTTATAACCTACGCTTCCGATGCAGGATTTTACCAACTTATACCAAAAGCTGTTGTACAGCCTGTAAATGAAGATGAAGTAAAACAGCTTTTTGCATTATCTCATCAGCAAAATATTCCGCTGGTTTTTCGTGCCGGCGGCACAAGCCTTTCAGGCCAGTGTATTACAGATGGTATTTTGATTGATTTAAGTAAATTCTGGAACAAAATTTCGATTGAAAACAATGCGGCGTTTGTAAGGGTTCAGCCGGGCATAACCGGCGCGATGGTCAACACCTATCTTAAAAAATATGCCTGCAAAATAGGCCCTGATCCTTCCAGTATATCAGCGGCAATGATGGGTGGTATTTTATCAAACAATGCCAGCGGTATGTGTTGCGGCGTAAAATATAATTCCTATCATACCGCAAAATATATACGCTTCATGTTGCCAACCGGTGAAATGTATTCCACTGAAGTTAAAACAGATTATGAGCGTTTTGTCGCGAACAATAGAATGCTTGCAGAAGAGCTGGTAAACCTGCGTAATATTGTTTTAAACAATAGTGCTTTATCAGATAAAATAAGGTTCAAGTATCAAACAAAAAACACAGTCGGTTATTCACTGAATGCGTTAGTTGATTACGAACATCCGCTTGATATTTTTGCGCATTTATTGATCGGCGCAGAAGGCACACTGGCTTTTATTGCAGAAGCTGTAATGCAAACCATTCCTGATCTGCCTTATAAGTCAACGGCACTTTTATATTTTACAGATATATATGCAGCCTGCAAAGCCATTGAACCACTTATAGCTTCCGGCGCAGAAATGGTGGAATTGATGGACAGGGCGTCGCTGCGTTCTGTTGAAAATATAAAAGGTATTGACACCGTTATTAAAACACTGCCGGAGCCTGTGGCAGCGTTGCTGGTTGAATTTCAGGACAGCAATGAAACCTTATTAAATGCCAAGGTTGATGCTTTTTTAAACACCGCTGAAGAGTTGTCTCTTTTAAATAAACCTGTATTTACAAAAGATTCCACACAAAGAGAATTTTACTGGAAAATACGCAAAGGATTATTTCCCGCTGTAGGTGCAGTGAGGGCCAGCGGCACCACCGTTATTTTAGAAGATGTTGCTTTTCCATTGCATTTATTGGGCGATGCAATTCTAGATCTCCAGGTATTGTTCAAACAACATCATTATGATAATGCCATTATTTTCGGCCATGCGAAAGATGGCAATATTCATTTTGTGGTAACGCAGGCTTTTAACGCAAAAGATGAAGTGGAGCGTTATCATCGTTTTATACATGACGTGGTTGAACTGGTAGTTAAAAAATATAATGGCGCATTAAAAGCTGAACATGGCACCGGCAGAAATATGGCGCCTTTTGTTGAAACGGAATGGGGCTCGGAAGCTTATGCAATAATGAAGCGCATTAAAGCAATTGCTGATCCAAAAAATTTATTAAATCCGGGTGTTATAATTAATGCTGATAAAGACGCGCATATAAAAAACCTTAAGCCTTTGCCATCGGTGGAAGAAGAAGTGGATAAATGCATTGAGTGCGGTTACTGCGAACATAAATGCCCGAGCCGCAATTTAACTATGACGCCAAGAAGGCGTATTGTTGCAAGACGTGCATTGCAGCAATTGAAAGCACAGGATCAACCTGCATATAAGCAGCTTATTAAGGAATATGCGTATGATGGCCTTGAAACCTGTGCAGTTGATGGCTTATGCGCAACAGCCTGCCCCGTTGATATCAATACCGGCGATCTTGTAAAAAGACTAAGAAGAGAAAATCATTCTGCTGCTGAAAATAAAGCTGCTTTGTGGGTGGCGAAGCATTTTGGCTTTGTTGAAAAATCGGTGCGGCTTGCCTTGCAAACCGGTAAAGGCATCAATGGCATTAGTGGTAAATATTCGATGTATCGAATTACAAAAATGCTGAGGAAGTTTATGCCGGCTCTTCCATTATGGTCAAATCATCTGAAAAAGCCACCATCCTTAAAACCTTTATTTGAAAACACCCTCCAAAATGGCGCAGGCAAAACAATTGTGTATTTTCCTGCCTGTATATCGAGGGTGTTAGGCAATGGTGAAGATGGAAAGAAAAGTTTAATGGAAACATTTTTAAGCGTATCTGCGAAGGCCGGTATTAATGTAATCGTATTGAACAATGTTACAGGCAGTTGCTGCGGGCAGATATTTTCTTCAAAAGGTTTCCATACGGCTTATCAATATACTGCCAACAAAATTGTTGAACATTTATGGAGTGATAGTGAAAAGGGAAAACATCCTGTTGTAATGGATGTAAGCTCCTGCACTTATACGCTGCATCATATCCGCGGTGTGCTTACAAAAGAAAATCAGCAGCGTTATGATAAGCTTACGATTATAGACAGTGTTGATTACCTGCATGATTACGTAATGCCTGTTCAGTTATCCGTCAACAAAAAAAATAAGGTGGTACTGCATCCGGTTTGTGCATTAGAAAAGCTGGGTATAGAATACAAATTTGTAAACATTGCGAAAGCATATGCAAACGAAGTAAGCGTGCCTGTGCACGCAGGTTGTTGTGGTATGGCCGGTGACCGTGGTTTTCTTTTTCCGGAACTTACTGCTGCAGCAACAGCCCACGAAGCAAAAGAAGTGGGCAACCAGGAATATGATGGTTATTATTCCTCCACCAAAACCTGTGAAATAGCTATGAGTGAAGCAGTAAAAAGAAATTATGAATCTGTTTTGTACCTCGTGGATGAATGCATTTGAATGCGTTATAAACAGCCGGTTAATAATAACTTCAAAAAAATGCGGAAGCAAAATCAATTTGCCTCCGCATTGTATAAATTTCAAAGCATTTATTTCTTTATGGTTTTATAAACGCTTAAATCGCCATCAGTGCTTATTTCAAGTATCTGGCCCTTGTTTTTTGTAACGGTTTCTATAAAATAGCTTACATAACCGTCAGTGTCAACAAACATAATAGCATCAGTTACTACCCAGTCATTGTAGTTATCTTTCATTGCATCTGTAACAATTTTAGGTAGTTCAGTTTTGGAAATCTTAATACTGTAGCCTATTAGTTCTTTGTCTACATTATAAAATGCCATAGCCTGCTGATTATTAAAATTAAAACTGGCTTGCCTGTAATTTGATTTGCTTACCCATGTTACTTCACCGGTTTTTTTAAATGCGCTTGATAAATCGTGCAATAACCTTGTGTCAGAAACCTTTTCGCTTGCAAAAGATGAAATGCTCATGGCAAATAATAATGTGGCTGTTAAAATTGTGCTTCTCATTGTTTTAAATTTTGTTCCGCTTTATACCGGATGTTAAGAAATATTTGTTTTGCCAGTTATATTTCAAATCATGTATCTGTTTCGGTTAAAAGTTGTTAATCGGCTGATGAATGGCAGAACATTTAATTGACCGGTTGAAAAAAATGATCAATGATGCGGCATTACTTAATGCTGTTTTTTATTATCATAAAAACTGTTCGCTTTTGAAACAACAGATGTATTGATAGCGATACAGCCGGCAATTAATATTGCCTTTATTTAAGAATTGTATGATGAAGCGGAGAAAGTATTTATTTGTTGACCCAGATTTCAATAGTTGCGGCAGCTACATTATTATTTTTAAGCCGGATGCGTTGCAGTATGAGTGAATCTTCCGGGTAGTATCTGTTGCAAATATCAAGCACCTCTTTTGCCATTTCCTCATCTTCTGCATGAAAATATTTTACCATGTTTTTAAAAGGCTTGCCCTTTATGGTTTCTGCCGCAGGTACTATAAACCTGCTGCTTTTCAAAGCATCCATGCATTCTGTAAGCGCCTTCGATTTATAAGCTGAGCTAACCTGGAAATAAACTGTGCCGCGGTATTCTTTATTAATTGCCTGTATGGTACTTTGAAATCTTTTTTCTAAAGAATCCTTATCGGTTTGAAGGGAATCTTTCGTTATCGCCAGTTCTTTCTTTTCAATTGAATCGTTTACTACTGCATTCTTTGCTATATCAAGTTCACTCTTTAACCGGTTATGCGAATAAGCTGTAAATGCAAGTATGGCCACAAACACTAATGCACCAATGCCAAGAATGTTGGTTAATTTCCGGGTTTCTTTTTTATCTATCTTTTTAGCGTGAATAACATTGGCCAGCAAATCATGCGAAATTTCAATGTTGTTAATATCGTTCCTGTTTACAATTTGTATGATCCGGTCATTAACAAGGCCGGTAATTACACGTTCCGGCACATTTTTAAATTCGTTGGAGTTTACGGGTTTGAGCAGGCGATAACCTTCTTCGCTCACAAGATTTTTTTCCAGTAAATCGCCAATATCTTTTTTATACCAGTGCCGGTATTTCTTTATGGTGTTGTTATAATAATCATTTAATATGGTTTCAACTTTTGTATTATCAATTAATTCTTTTGAAATAGCAGCTTGTTTGGCGGCTATCCTTTTTTCATTTACCTGGTAGCAAAACAGGCTTAGTATATAAGGCTCAAAATCTTTTTGTTCCCAGTTTATTTCGTTTGTGTCATCGTCCGTATTGCCTGTTTCAGCTTTGCTGTTTGTTTCAGCTTTTATTTTTTTAGGGATGATCTTTTTTAAAAGATGTACTGCAGTAGCCTCATCTATCAAATGTTTGGCGGGCTGGTACACGGCATCAAAAGCTTCTTTGCCACGTAACTGCACAATACGGTAACGTATTTTGCTTAATGAGGGGATAAGCTTGCTTAAATCTTCAAGCGGTGCAAGAAAATCTTCGCGCAGGCTTATTATAACCCGGCAATTATTCTGGGCATCTGAAGCAGTAAGCGTTTTATAATTATCGGCATTTTTTAATTCATCAGGCATCCTGTTTTCAATAAGATCTGACATTTCTTTTGCAAATGCATCAGCCTGGTTTTTATTGTTTTTCCCAAACTTGAAATATTCTTCAAACTGATCCAGTATTAATACAGGAATTACAGCGCCGCCGGTGTAATTGGCTTCACGAAAGAATTGCCATAAGGTGGTGTTTTGCGGATAAGTGAAATCTTTATAAATATATTTCTTTACTTCAGCTTCAATTATATTCCGTGTATAAACGAGCGGGTTAATATTTGCATCGGAAAAGGGAATACGCAGCAAAATGGGCAGGTAAAAATTTTCGCGCAGCTTGGGTATAAGGCCGGCATTTATCAGCGAACTTTTACCAATACCCGATGTGCCGAATATAACGGTGAGCGTATTGTTTTTAAGCAGGCTGAATATTTCATTTACCGGCTTGCCTCTTCCAAAAAACAAATTCTTTTGCTCCTCCGTAAAAGTATGCATGCCGCGATAGGGGCGCTGTTCCATATAAGTATCGTTTGTGCTTACGCTGTGGTTAATTGTTAACCGGTGTAAGATTATTTCTTGTTATAAATGATTCAACAAAAGCGATGAGCGCTTCCCTGCTGGTGTCTGGTATTTTTTCCATGCCGATGCCATCAAAATAAGTTTCATAAACCGACATGTTTATAGCATCTGTTCCTATCGTATATGGCTTTATAAAAGTGGTTGTGGCCGCCGCATCTTCGCCTGCCATCCTTCTGAAACCTGCAAGCGTCCATTCCTTATACACATATCGTTTTACGTCAATAGGGTCTTTTACAGAACGCGCCGTGATTACAGGCAGAAAAAAATCGCAGTTTTGAATTTCCGGTTTAATCACATTATTGAAATTAGTGCCTGAAAAAATTTCATTGCCATCAAAAAATACAGGCACGCCTTTTTCAGCAAAAGCATTGTTGAGTAGTTGCGCTATGTTTTTATCTTCACTTATAAAACTTATAAAAACTTTTTCTTTATAGCGCTGCACAATATTCTGCGAACTGTTTTGTGTGGCATTGTATAAAGCCTGTACAAAATCACCTGGCGATTTGTATGTTTCTTCATTTTGCGTAATTACCTGCCCCTGGTATTGCTGTAAAAAATTTTCAAATTCAATCCTGCTTAAAGTGCCTGCATCTGAAATAAGTTTTTGGTTTGATTGCGTATAACGTTCAGCCGCAATAAGCCTTATTAAAAAACGCATCAGCCAGTCTGGAAAACTGCTGCCAATTATAAGCAGGTTGTTTTCCCGCAGCAGGTTAAATAATGTGTTGAAAGCAGATTGCTGCGTGGTGCTTTCCTGCTGCAGCTTTACGATCATCTCAATATAATTTTCATCGGTTACTGCACAATCGTTATAAGGCGCTTTTACTATACTTCCAAAAATATTAAACACAATAGGTTCAAAAGCAGAAGGCTCTTTTATAACAACATTGTTGTTATTGCTTTCCAGCAACTGCGCAGCAATAAACTGTGGCTTGCGGTCGGGTATCCTGGCAAAGGCATCCGCCAGGAAATTATCAGGACCCGTATTTATATAAATCCGGAAATCCCTTATTGATGCCAGTTTTTCATAATCATCCAGCAGCTTTTCCGTACTTAGCTGTTGGTATTCATCGTGCAGCATTTTGTAGCGTGTGGCTTCTGTAAATTTTGATTTAAGAAATACGCAGTTCAGGTTCAGCATGCTGTCGTCTAAATAATTCAGCCCGAATTTATCGGCCATTCTAAGGGCAAGGTATTCGTTTAAAGTAAGCGTAACGTCAGCGTTTTTTTCTATGGCATTTTTTAAAACGGTTATGTTGCCGGTGAATTTATTGTGCGGATCAACACGGTTTACCGGCACTTTCACCTTGCAGAAACCACTACCGATAACCGGTACAATCAGGCCGGAAGAAATGATGCTTGTGAGGTCCTGTATTTCCATAATATTAGCGGGATATTACTCTAAAAATAATCATTTTATATTATTCGTTTTAAACGGAGAAAATGCAACAGCATGAACAAATTTTTGGAAAACATTTTGCATGTAGCGGTATATGTTAAACGCCGGTTTATTTGTAGTATTCAATCTATCTTAGCTTTTTAAACAGTAGCAGTAATGATTTATTCCTTTAAAGGTTTTACCCCTGTTATTGACGATACCTCGTTTATACATCCGCAGGCTTATGTTACGGGCAATGTGATCATCGGGAAGCATGTGTATGTTGGCCCCGGCGCTGCATTGCGTGGCGATTGGGGCAGGGTTATTGTTGAAGATGGCTGCAACATACAGGAGAATTGTGTGCTGCATATATTTCCCGGCGCCACCGTTTGGCTGAAGGAAGCGGCGCATATTGGTCACGGCGCTGTAATTCACGGCGCAACGATTGGCAGAAACTGCTTGATTGGAATGAACAGTGTGGTTATGGATAATGTGGAACTGGGTGATGAATGTATTGTGGGTGCACTGAGTTTGATAAAGGCTGATGAAAAGATTGCGAAACGCAGTTTGCTGGCGGGTAACCCTGCAAAAATTATTAAGGCAGTGAGTGATGAAATGATAGCCTGGAAAACAAAAGGCACACAATTATACCAGCAATTACCGGAAGAAATGAAAGCGCATTGGAAAGCCTGTGAACCATTAAATGAAATACCGGAATATCAACCTT
>NZ_JBQCIT010000005.1:0-46053 GCF_051953455.1 Parafilimonas sp.
ACACTTTAAGCAAACGGTTTTGAAACATGATCAACTTATCATTTTGCAAGTGCATGATTATACTGCTGCATAAATAAAACAATGAATAAAGCTACGCCAACAGTAGTTACAAGCCAGCTAAGAAAATATTTATTGGTATAGGTGGAGGGAACGCCGTTGTCTATCATTCTTTTCCTGGTAAACAAATAAACAATAACGCGCTGTGCAATGAGTGCCACAAAAAACGATGCTGCAATGGCCGTTAATTTATCAGGGTATTTGCTAACGAGCAGGTAAAATGCCACAACCAGCAAAATGGTAATAACCATGCTTACCTGCGAAAGCTGCATGATGTTTTTTGAAAGCACTTTGCCTTTGTCTTCATCCTTCAATGTTCTGAAAGCATTCAGTTGTATAAAGCGTGAAGCGAAGATGGAGATGATGAGGATGAAGAAAGAATAATCCATTCGTGAAATTAGTTTTTAAACACTTTACTTTAAAGCAAGTTAATAAGATAGCAAAAATTTATTTGCTGATTTTTAAAAAGGTTAACTTGCTTTCGTTCTAAATCTTAAACCTTTTACGTATGAAAAAAGTAAAACCTTATCTCTTAATAATTACAGGATTACTGATTCTGACAGGTGGAATTTTAAGGCAGTATCCAAATTATACGCTCGTTGCAGAAATATTAGTCATAACCGCATTATGCACTGCAATCATTTCTGCTTTATTGGGAAATAGTAAAGTCAAAAGATTATACCTGATAATCATAATTCTTTTGGCTTCATTATTTTTATTATACCCGGTACTTTTCAAATAAAAGTAAATGCAGCACAACAATAAAATATTGTGCTGCATTTTTTACTATTTCAATTTAGCCAGTGCATCTTTAATTCTTGCCCAGCCTTTTTCAATGTTCTGCATGCTGTTGGCGAAAGAGAAACGAACGCAGTTGGGTTCGCCAAATGCATCACCCATTACGCTGGAAACATGTGCTGTGTTTAATAAATACATGCAAAGATCATTGGCATTGGTAATGGTAGTTTCACCATTGCTTTTGCCATAATAGGAACTAACATCGGGGAAAATGTAAAATGCACCCTCCGGTTCAAAACATTTAATGCCCGGAATGGCCTTTACTAATTCAAGTACCTTTTTCCGGCGTTCTGTAAACTGCTCCACCATTTCCATGCTTGGCTTAAGATCGGCGGTAAGCGCCGTAATGGCCGCCCGCTGCGTAATAGCATTGGTGCCGCTGGTAAATTGTCCCTGTATTTTTTCTGTAGCTTTTGCTATGTCGGGATGTGCGGCAATAAAACCAAGGCGCCAGCCGGTCATAGCAAAACCCTTACTTAAACCATTTACAATTATCACCCGGTCTTTAATATCATCAAATTGTGCAATGCTTTCATTTTTGCCAACGAAATTGATGTATTCATAAATTTCATCGGAGATGATGGCAATGTCTGGATGTTTTGCAAACACATCGGCCAAACCTCTCAACTCTTCTTTTGAATAAACGGCACCGGAAGGATTGCAGGGAGAGGAGAACAAAAACATTTTTGTTTTTGGCGTGATGGCAGCTTCCAGTTCAGCCGGGGAAATTTTAAAACCATTTTCCGGTTTGCTGCGTATCTCCACCACTTTACCGCCGGCAATTTTTACCAGTTCGGAATACGTAACCCAGTAAGGCGTTGGAATAATTACTTCTTCATCTTTATCAACCACTGCTAAAATAGTATTGGCAAGGCTTTGTTTGGCGCCGGTTGAAACAACAATATTTTCAGGTTTATAATCAAGGTTGTTATCGCGTTTAAATTTGGTGCATACAGCTTCGCGTAAATCAAGATAACCGGCAACCGGTGTGTAGTGGCTGTAATTATCTTCAATTGCTTTTATAGCAGCCTGCTTTATGTGTTCGGGGGTATCAAAATCGGGTTCACCCAAACTAAGATCGATTACATCAATTCCTTTAGCCCTTAATTCGCGGCCGAGCTTGGCCATTTTCAACGTTTCCGGTTCATTGAAACGTTGCAGTAAAGAAGATAGTTGCATGCTTTTTTATTTTGGGATGCAAATATAGTGTTTAGGAGGGTAGTGCATAAGTTGAATTGTTGGCAGGTTGATAAGTTGACAGGTTATAAATAGCAGGGGATTTACCAATCAACCAATCAACTACTCAACTATTTTTCCATCTTTCATGTGCAGAATACGGTCGCTCATTTGCGCCATTTCTTCGTTGTGGGTTACGATAAGAAATGTTTGTTTGAATTGATTGCGTAGCTGCACAAATAATTCATGCAGTTCTTTGGCATGCACGGAATCAAGATTGCCGGTGGGTTCATCAGCGAAGACAATATCGGGTTTATTGATGAGTGCCCTGGCCACGGCCACACGCTGTTGTTCACCGCCGCTGAGCTGGTTGGGCTTGTTTTCTATCCGGTCTTTTAAGCCTAATGTTTCCAGCAGTTGAATGGCCTGCTGTTCAGTTTGTTTTTTGCCGTTGCCGGCAATCCACGACGGGATGCAAACATTTTCGAGGGCTGTAAATTCAGGCAGCAAATGATGAAACTGAAATACAAACCCTATATGATGATTGCGGAAATCTGCCAGCTTTTTACCTTTTAAATGGTGTACGGCAACATTATTCAGGAATATTTCACCGGCATCTGGCGCATCCAGTGTGCCCAGTATATGCAGCAGCGTACTTTTGCCGGCCCCGGAAGAACCAACAATGCTTACTATTTCACCATGGTTTATGCTGATGTCAACGCCTTTTAAAACTTCTACCTGGCCGTATTTTTTTTTAATATTTTTTGCTGCAAGCATAAGCCTGTCTTCGCCGAAGCGGAGTTTTTTTATAGTTGTTTAAAAAGTGAAAAGCGTGATTTTTAGTGCAATAGCCATTAACAATGTAAGCCTGCAATTTGAAACCGGCGATGCCATATTGTTGCAGTACAAGTGATGCGACGCAACCGTGCTTAACCGGCGTTAATTAGCTTGCAACCTGAAAACATTCAAAAAAGCCCGCTTTTTAAATGATTCAAAGATGAGGCAAATACAACCAATTACACAAATTATTAAGGTTTGGGAAACTATAACAGTTTGGAATAAAAAACTGCGTTTGGTAATTTCATTACAACACTTACTTTTGCGCAAAATTTGAAAGGCAATGTTTTGGACTTTAGAATTAGCCAGCTACCTGGAAGATGCGCCCTGGCCCGCAACAAAAGATGAACTGATAGATTATGCTATACGTTCCGGCGCGCCGATTGAAGTGGTTGAGAATTTGCAGGAACTGGAAGATGAGGGCGAAGTGTATGAAAGCATAGAAGATATTTGGCCTGACTACCCAAGCCAGGAAGATTTCTTGTTTAATGAAGATGAATATTGATTTTATTTAATTATAATTTTTATAACAAACCCCCTGAAATTTTTCGGGGGGTTTGTTATTTTTTGAACTTATACAGTACAAAAATTATTACGCCACTTCTTCCTTTTCCGTTTTGTTATATTCATCCATCAGTTTGCGCTGGAGATCGTAAGGCACCGCCGCATATTCTGAAAAGCTGCTCCTGAATTTGGCCCGCCCCTGCGTTAATGAGCGAAGGGAGGATGAGTAACCATCCATTTCTGCCAGCGGCACTTTGGCCGTTATCTTTTGAAAATTTCTTTCCGCATCAATACCTTCCACAATAGCACGGCGTGTTTGCAGATCGCCCATAACAGCGCCGGTAAGATCGTCAGGGCAAAGCACTTCCACTTTATAAACAGGTTCGAGTATCTGCGGGTCGGCATCTTTAAACGCCTGCCTGAAAGCCTGCAAGCCTGCTATTTTAAAAGAGATATCATTACTGTCAACCGGGTGCATTTTGCCATCATATACACATACGCGGATGTCTCTCGCATACGAACCCGTAAGGGGGCCATTATGCATTTTTTCCATTACGCCTTTTAAGATAGACGGGAGGAAACGTGCATCGATAGCGCCGCCAACAATGCAGTTGTAAAAAACAAGTTTACCGCCCCAATCCAGATCATAGGTGTCGCGGCCGCGTACATTTAAACCATGCGGTTCGGGAATGCCATCGTACCAGGGTTCAATACGCATAAACACTTCACCAAACTGCCCGGCGCCACCGCTTTGCTTTTTATGACGATAGGTGGCATCTGCTTCCCGGCGAATGGTTTCGCGGTAAGGGATACGCGGTTTTTCAAACTTTATTTCTATTTTAAAGTTGTGCTCGATCTTCCATTTGGCAACAGCTAAATGCATATCGCCCTGTGCATGAATTAACATCTGTTTTAATTCGGGTGAAAACTCAACTATCAATGTTGGATCTTCTTCTTTTAACTGGTGTAAAGCCTGCGATAATTTTTCTTCTTCCCCTTTTTTAGTTGATTCTACGGCAACCGTAATATTAGGCGGGGGAAATTCAATCGGCTTTAATTCATAACTTTTGCCTTTTGCATGGAGTGTGTTGTTTACATGTGTATTTTTTAATTTAAGGGTGGCACCAATATCTCCGGCGCAAAGTTCATTTACGTTTGTTCGCTTATTACCTTCTACCAAAAACAACTGGTTTATTTTTTCACTAACGCCCGTGCTTTCATTCTCCAGTTCCATGCCGCTTTTTATGCAACCGGAATATACTTTAAAGAAAGATAGTTCACCTACATGCGGTTCGCTTACCGTTTTATAAATAAACATGCAGGCGGGGCCTTTTTCATCGCAGGGCAATACTTCGTTTTTGATGGTTTGCTGCGGCGGCATTTCATTGGCGCTGGGGCAAACATTATCAATAAAACCCATGAGCCTGCCACTGCCCATATTCCGTTCTGCACTTAAACAAAACAACGGAAATATATCATGGTTGATCATGGCTTTCTTCAGGCCTACTTTCATTTCATCTTCATCAAGTTCGCCTTTATCAAAATATTTTTCCATCAGGGTTTCATCGTTGCTCGCAATGGCTTCCACTAATTCGCGGTGCAGTTCATCAGCCTTTGCTTTTTCATCATCGGGAATAGGCAGTTTTTCAGGTTTGCCGCCGGTATCTTTAAACTTATACATCGTCATACGCAGCACATCAATTATTTCATGAAAACCTGCACCCTGCTGCCGCGGATATTGCACCACCTGCACCTTGCTGCCAAAATGATTTTTGGCTTCGGCAACCGTGCGGTCAAAATCTGCATCATCATCATCTAATTTATTTACGGCAAAAATCATCGGGGTTTTAAACTGTTCAGTATAATCCCAAATAATGTCTGTGGTAACTTCAACACCGTTCACTGCATTTAATAACATAACACCCGTATCGGCCACACGTAAAGCCGATATTACTTCGCCTACAAAATCATCGTAGCCCGGCGTATCAATAATATTTATTTTATAACCGCGCCATTTAGTGTGCAGTAATTTGCTAAAAATAGAATTGCCGCGTTCCTGCTCCAGTTCGTGGTAATCGCTTACCGTATTTTTTTCTGCAACAGTGCCGCGGCGATTGATCAATCCGGCTTCGTATAGCATACACTCCGTTAATGTAGTCTTGCCGGAGCCGGCATGGCCGAGCAAGACAATAGATTTAACGTGTGCGGTATCAAATTCTGGCATAGCATATATTTTATCATTAAGAGAAAGCCATTTGAATGCAGCAATTGCCAATGGCAAAAATTGCCACATTCAAATGGTTTATTACAGGGGAATTTTTAGCGGATATTATTGAACCTGGTGTATAAAATTATCCACCTGCTCACGCAATTCGTTTATTGTATTTTCAAGTGAATGATAATCATCATTCAGGTTTTCGTGATAAATTGAAACGTTATCAGGAAAGAGCGGTGTTTCCGAGACTTCGGCATGCAGCTTACGGTCGTGCAATTTAACTGCATGTTTAAGATCGTGAATATTGATTAGCTGAATGTGCAACTGGTTTTGAAGGTGTTCCAGTTCTGTTTGTTCTTCTTTGGATAGGGGATGATTAACTGCCTGTTGTAATGTTGTTTGCATCTGGTGCAATTCATCACGATGGGAACGCAATGTTTCTCTCCAATCGTTGCATTCCCTGGCAAACTGGGAGATTTCTGTTTCGACCATGGGATTTAAATTTAAGTGAAGAAATACCCGCTGTATGAACAGTTGGGGCGAATTGTTAGAATAAATGTAGAACTAATTTTTATAAAATTCAAGCTAAAAAATTCATGGCGAAAAGCGTTTGAAATCAGTGTTTTATTTAAGGAAAATGCGGTATCTTACCAGATTCTGCGTATGGTTATTTTTTATATTTTGGTTAAAATACAGCCACTCGCCCGTCATGCCCAACTTGATTTGGCACCTGCACTTAAATATTCAGATTGCTGGAAATAAATCTTTCCATTCTGGGTTAAAATCTGTAATCAGTTTATTTTTCCATCTACCGTTCCATTTCTTCAGTTGTTTCTCTCTTGTTATAGCATCTTCAATTCGGCCAAAAGTTTAGTAATAAACAAGTTTATAGCAATTGTATTTTGATGTAAAAGACTTTGGATAAACTTTATTAATGTGTTCAGGGATTCTTGTAAACATATCTGAAGTAACACCAATGTATAATACTTCGTTATGTACATTGGTTAAAATATAAACTGTTCCTCCCAACTGCATAGTGAAATGAAGTACGAATTAAAGGTTTCATTTTTTTGGGCATTGCTATGTAGAGTAAAGAAGAAAAAAGCGTAATAACAGCCTGTATGCCCGGCATGGCCGGGTACCTGAACCTAAATTGTAAATATGTCGATAATATTATTAGTTACCTTAAATGCTGCGAGCAGTTCCTGCCTTCGCAGGAAAGACATGCAAAAGCGTTTATTCGTTTTATCAGCAATAAAATTTATGGTTCTATTACATGCAAGCGATAAAACAATGTAAAACATAAAACACAGCCGGAAATCCTGTCTATACCACGCCCGCAAACTGTTTTAAAAATCTTACATCATCCTGTGAATACAGGCGTAAATCGTTTACGCGGTATTTAAGCTGGCAGATTCTTTCAATGCCCATACCAAAAGCAAAGCCGGTATAAATTTCAGGATCAATATCAAAATTTTTCAGTGTGTTTGGATGCACCATGCCGCTGCCAAGAATTTCTACCCAGCCGGTATGTTTGCACACATTGCAGCCTTTACCGTGGCAGATTAAACAATCTATATCCATTTCGGCGCTGGGCTCTGTAAACGGAAAATAGGAGGGGCGAAAACGTATCTTCGCATCCTTACCAAACATTTCCCGCACAAAAAAGTATAATGTTTGTTTGAGATCGGCAAAGCTTACATTTTCTGCCACATATAAACCTTCCACCTGGTGAAAGAAACAGTGCGCCCTTGCGCTGATAGTTTCATTCCTGTAAACACGCCCGGGGCAGATAATCCTGATCGGCGGCTTTTGTTTTTCCATTACCCTTGCCTGTACACTACTGGTATGTGTGCGTAAAAGCCAGTCAGGGTTTTTCTGCACATAAAACGTATCCTGCATGTCGCGGGCAGGATGGTTTTCAGGCATATTCATTGACGTGAAATTATGCCAGTCATCTTCAATTTCCGGTCCTTCCGCCAATATAAAACCAAGTCTGCTGAAAATGGAAATAATCTGGCTGCGCACAATGCTTAAAGGATGGCGTGTGCCAATAGTTATGTCATCGCCGGGTAAAGTATAATCAATGTTTTTAGCTGATGGCTGATGGCTGATAGCTGATAGCTGTTTCAGCGTTTCATATTTTGCTTCGGCAAATTGCTTAAAGCTGTTTAATAATTGCCCGGCCTCTTTTTTCTTATCAGCCGGTACGTTCTTCATTTCCTGCATTATATTTTTTACAATGCCTTTTGTGCCAAGATATTTTATGCGGAAGGTTTCTGCGGCTTCACCGTTTTCACCTGCAAATGCTTCTATTTCTTTTTTATATTGATCAATTTGCGCTGATAATTCCATGACGCAAAGATAAGTATAGCCTGCATTTCAGAAATTGTTTGTGTGCTCAAAGCAGTTTTAAATCTTGTTTTATAGAGAATAGAACGTTAATAATGCGTATAAGAGCTACAGCTTCACCATTCGTTTTTTTGATAACTTTTTTTAAATATTGAAGGACTGAATATTTTATTAAACGCTAACGCACTACATTTATCCACATAAAACTTACTTATGCTTAAAACAATTCAAACCTTTACTGCCAAATTTTTAAGTTTAGCTGCTGCGCTGTTTTTTTTCAGCACCCTTAATGCACAATTCAACCTTAACGATAAAATTGCTGTTGACAGTAATGTTGTGGTTGGCAAACTTTCCAATGGCTTAACCTATTACATACGTCAAAATAAAAAGCCTGAAAACAAAGTGGAATTAAGGCTCGTGGTGAATGCAGGCTCTGTGCTGGAAGACTCGTCACAACAAGGCCTGGCGCATTTTATGGAGCACATGAATTTTAACGGCTTAAAACATTTTCCAAAAAATGAAATTGTAAATTACCTGCAATCAATTGGCGTGAAGTTTGGCGCCGACCTGAATGCTTACACGGGATTTGATGAAACCGTTTATATCCTTCCCATTCCTTCTGATGATGCTGCCAAACTTGACAGCGGGTTTACTATCCTGGAAGACTGGGCAGGCAATGCTTTGCTTGATACATCTGAAATAAACAAAGAAAGAGGTGTGGTGCTGGAAGAAAGCCGTTTGGGTAAAGGCGCGGGTGAACGTATGCGCACCAAATATTTTCCCGAATTATTCAATGGTTCTTTATATGCAAAACGTTTACCTATTGGTATTGATGATACCTTAAGAAGTTTTAAGCCTGCAACACTGGAACGTTTTTATAAAACATGGTACCGTCCTGATTTGCAGGCCGTGGTTGTTGTGGGTGATATAGATCCGGCCGTTGCCAAACAAAAAATAGAAGCACATTTTGGCCATTTTACCAATCCTGCCAATGCAGCGCCAAGGCCTTCCATTATTCCAATACCTGTGCGCACAAAAAATAAAGCGATGGTGCTAACGGATAAAGAACAAACAAACACTATACTGCAGGTGTTTAATTATGTTGAAAGAGACACGCCTGTGGTTACCTGGAACGATTACAGGCAATCGGTTGTGGAAGGATTATTTAATGCTATCATAAGCCAGCGCCTGCGGGAATTAACGCAACAGGCCAATCCACCATTTTTGTTTGCGGGCACCAGTTTCCAGGAATTTATACGGGGTTACCGGGCCTTTACAACTTTTATATTTTTAGGTGATAAGCCTATGCAGGCTGCTATCGATTCTGTTATTAAAACAACAGAAAGTGTAAAAAAATATGGCTTCCTGCAAGCTGAGCTGGACAGGGCTAAACTGAGTTTACTTAATCAAACGGAAGCAGCCTATAAAGATGCTGATAAAACAGAATCATTCCGCTTTGTAGATGGATATGTAAATAATTTCCTGGAAGGCACGCCCATACCAGGTATTGCCAACCGGTATAAATTTTTACAGCAGGCGCTGCCGGATATAACCCTGGCTGAAGTGAACGCCATTGCTAAAAAGATGGAGAGCACGCAGGGCAAATTTGCTTTATTAATGGCGCCTGATAATGCCAAAGATTTACCAACGGATGAAAGTTTATTAACCATGCTGAATGATGCGTATAAATTGCCTGTAATGGCTTATACGGAAAATGCTGTTGGCAATTCGTTGCTCGATAAGCAACCCGTTGCCGGTAAAATTACCAGTGAAAAAAAGAATGCCGAATTGGGTATAACCGATATTACTTTCAGCAATGGTATTTCCGTAACCTTAAAGCCAACTACATTTAAGAATAACGAAATTCAGTTTGATGGCTGGCGTTGGGGCGGTTATCAAAACTTTCCTTTATCTGATAAGTTCAGTGCTATAAATGCAGCAAGCATTGTACAATCTATGGGCGTAAGCAATATGTCGCCAACAGACCTTAATAAATTTATGGCTGGTAAAACTGCCGGCGTTCAGCCATATATCAACACATCAGAAGAAGGCATACAAGGCAGTTGTAATGTAAAAGATGCAGAAACCATGTTGCAGTTACTTTATTTATATGTAACAGCGCCAAGAAGAGATGATAATTTGTTTAAAGCATTTATATCCTCTCAAAAAGGATTTATTAAAAACCTTGCTGCCAATCCCAATTCTTATTTCAGTGATACGCTCACAAAGGTGATGTATAATAACAATCCCTGGGCTTCGGGCCTTCCAAAAACTACAGATTATGATGCCATCAACCTTGATACCGTAATGGCTGTTTATAAAAGGATTTACAGCAATATGTATGGCATGCACTTTACGTTTGTGGGCAATATGAATGTTGATTCCATTAAACCCTTGCTGGCATTATATCTTGGCAGTTTACCCGGCAAACAGAAGGAAAATAAATTCACTGATGTTGGTTTAAGACCGGTAAAAGGTGTAAAAGATTTTACAGTGCAAAAAGGCAATGAACCACGCAGTCTTGTCAATATTATTTTCACGGGCGATGCAAAGTTTAATTATGAAGACGCATTAAAGCTGGACATGCTTACCGAAATAATGAACATTAAAATAATAGAACAACTGCGTGAAGCCATGAGTGGCATTTATGGTGGCGGCATGGGCGGTTCAATAACGCCAAGGCCTTACGACCATTACAGCGTTACAGTGCGGTTTCCCTGTGCGCCTGAAAATGTTGATACTCTAACAAAGGCGTTATTTGCCATTATAAAAGATGTGCAGCAACATGGTGTTACAGAAACTTATCTTGAAAAGGTAAAAGCCAATATCAGGGAGCAATATGCAACAGATATAAAGAACAATGATTACTGGCTTTCCAACCTTAGCAGCGCATTTATTGATAAGCAAAATCCTGGCTGGATATTGAAATATAATGAAGCGGCGCAGGCTGTAACTGCAAAAGATATACAGGCTGCTGCAGTTAAATATTTAAATATGAACAATTATGTGAAAGCGGTATTGATGCCGGAGAAACAATAATATCTTTAGTACATTATTTTATGCCCCATTGTAATTTTACAATGGGGCATTATTTTATGGTTTTACTGCTATCATTGATATTTCGATATTAACGTGCGCCGGTAAATCTGCAACCTGTATAGTTTCCCTTGCAGGATAAGGTTTTTTAAAGTAATCACTATATACTTTATTCACAACAGCATAATCATTCATATTTTTTAGAAAGATGCTGCTTTTAACAACATGATTGAAATCAGAGCCGCTTGCTTTTAAAATGGCTTCAAGGTTTTTCATTACCTGGTTCGTTTCGGCCTCTATATTTTGCATTACCAATTCGCCGGTTATAACGTCCCTTGCCAATTGGGCTGACAAAAAAATAAAATTACCTGTTACTGTTGCCTGGCTGAAAGGCCCCATGGGTTCTGGCGCTTTTGTAGTATGAATTGATGTTTTCATAAAATTTGTTTATTGAATTTTCCTGAGTGTTGCCGTAAGATGGTTTTGAAAACCGGCTTCCTGTGTAGCCATATTCAATTGATAATGCAATACATTTTCTTCAATTGAAAATATGCGCTGCGCCTGGATTGTTTTTATATCATTTAAAATACCTGTGTTATCAAAAATGAATTTGCCGGCTGCAGATGCTGTTAGTGTAAGCGTTTCCATGCGGCCGCCGATTTGTGCACTATGCAATGACACCATATTGTTTTTTAAAATAATGAAACCTGTATCCCAAAAAACTGTATGGCTGTTATCAGCGGTTTCATTTTTATACCAGGTTTTCTGATTGAAGAAGATGGCTTCTTTATCATCATCAGGAATAAACTCCAGTTGTTCTGCGTATGCCGTATTTGTAATGGTTGGGAATTTTGCATAACCTTCTCCCTGCCATTTACCACGGAGCGATTGTTTGAGCATTAAAAATTTTTCTTTCATGCAGTAAAATAAAGTAGTTTTAAACAGGAACATTTCAGTATGCAATGAAATGTGATTGTTATGAAAGATGATTTTAAACTCGTTGCTTCATTAATTGGCGATCCCGTGCGGGCAACCGTTTTATGGGAGTTGCTTGACGGAAAGGCGTTTACTGCAACAGAACTGGCTATTGCAGCAGATACGTCTGCCTCCAATATCAGTATGCATTTATCTAAACTCATGAATGCAGGTTTGCTTGTTGCAGAAAGCCAGGGACGCCATCGTTATTATAAATATGCAACACAGGAAATTGCGTATGCAGTAGAAGCATTGTCAACTTTAATTCCTGCTTCTTCAAAAAAAACAAAAACCGTTACCGGCATTACACCAATACAGCAATGCAGGACCTGCTACGATCATCTTGCCGGCAAAACAGGCGTTGCTATAACAGATGCCATGCTGAAACAAAGATTGATTATGCTGAAAGAAAATAGATTCGCACTTACAAAAAAAGGTGATCAATGGTTTAATGATTTGCACATTGATACGGCATCGCTGCAAGTGCAGCGAAGAAGCTTTTTAAGGCCTTGCCTTGACTGGAGTGAACGGCGTTATCATATAGCAGGCTCGCTCGCTGCAGCTTTTTTAAATAAAATGCTGCAGCAGGATTGGCTGCGCACCACAAAAAATTCAAGGGTGATTATTGTAACGGCAAAAGGGCAGAAAAATCTGTATGATAAATTGAAGGTTATTGTGTAACAAGCAGCAAGCTCAAAATTTATTTTGTTCTGTGCTGCTGAATGTAATCGGCCATTGTGTTTACATCAATCAGCACTTTGCGGCCTTCTTTCGGGTCTTTAATCGTAATGCCATATTCGCGGTTAAGCAACACAATCAGCTCAAGGGAATCTATTGAATCAAGGCCAAGCCCTTCACCAAATAATTCGGCATCGTCTTTAATATCTTCGGGTGTAAGATCGGTTAAGTTTAAAAACTCTATGATTTGTTTTTTTAGCTGAAGTTTCAGTTCTGAGGTTTCCATTTAAATAAATCTTTTTCTTTTTAGTTGCAGCAAGGCCATTAGTTGTAAAGCAACTGCAATAATAATGATAAATAAAATATACATGGCAATGTTGCCAAGTTTGCCATTCTGCAAAAATAAACCGTAATAAGCCTGGAGGCACCAATGCAAAGGTGAAATGCTGCTTAAACTTTTAAAGCCTTGCGGCATAATAAAATCGGGCACCATTAAACCGCCGATTAGGGAAAGTATAACAACAGACACCGATCCGAATGCGCTTGCCTGTTCCTGGGTTTTTGCAAATACACCAACACATAACGCATAACTTACCGCACACCAGCCACACACGAGTGTAACAATTATTAAGCCTGCAACATCGTTGGGTAACTGCAATGCAGGCAAGCCTATAATCGGAAACACTAAAATGCCGATGGCAAAAATTAATGCTGCTTGTATAAATGTTACGGCGAGGTAAGTAATTTGTTTTGATAAGAGTGAAATATAATAACTCGTTGGCAAGGTTCTTAAACGTATAAATGCACCGCTTTGTTTTTCACGTACTATGCCTGCGCCAAGTGACATTACTACAAAGAACATAGCGAAGATGGTCCACGAAGGAACGTTGTGCTGTGTAGCATTTAAATTAGTTGCCTCCCCGTTTGATGTAAGGGGAATTTCTTCAAGGCTGATATTGTTTTTAAGCAACTGATTTTTTAATGAATCGGGCAGGGGTGTTTCGTTGATGGCGAGATATAATTGTTTTAATACTTCCTGGCTTTGTATTATTTGTAAAGCGCTTAATACGGCGCCTTCAACAGATGCTTTAAGTGATTGCTGCAAGGCCGGGTTGTAATAAAATTTTAAATGATTCTTATTATGGTTGGAAATGATTGTTGTGGTATCGCCTTCCAAACCAAAAGATTGCAAAGCCTTGCCTGCCGTTTGTTTTGAAGTTGCCAGTATTTGTTGTGAAAAACCATCATGGATGATGATACTTCCCGCCATGTTTTTCTTTAAAATATCATTACGCAACTGCACTTCATTTATATTCCTGTAAAAAGAAAGATTGAATAAACCGGTTGAGTCAAGTGCATCAATAAATCCCTGGCTTATAACACCGGTGTCTTTATTACAAATGCTGATGGATAGCGTGCTTTTATGCGTTACATCAAAATTGCTGTCTTGAATACCTGTTACAACCAGCACCAGTAAAACAGGCATGGCAAACATGAGCAGCAAACCTGTTTTATCGCGAAACAAAATGCGCACATCTTTTTGTATGGTTGCCAGCAACTTCATTTGTATATATCTTTTTTTTCAATGGTCTTATGTAACCCTGCTATACACATTCTGTTTGCGGATAAAAAAATCATCATGCCCGGTTTCATTCGTAAGCCTTACCCGTTAGGTGAACAAATAAATCTTCGAGGTTTTGCTTTCCGTGTTCCTGCAACAAGTTATAAAGTGTATCAAAAGCAATGATTTTTCCGTTGCTGATGAGCGCTATTTTATTGCATAATTTTTCTGCCTCGCTTAACTGATGCGAAGTATAAATAAGCGTAGTGCCGCTTTCATTCAACTTTTTTAAATAACTGATTATTTCCTGCCGCGTTTCTATATCCACGCCAACAGTTGGTTCATCGAGAAATAATAAACGTGGATTATGTATTACACCGATAGCAAGATTTACTTTACGTTTCATGCCGCCCGAAAAATTTTTAACGGCTTTATTTTTTACATTTTCAAGCTGCAGTATGCTGAAAAGTTCATTGCAGCGCTGCTTAATTTCATGTTTGCCGAGACCACTCCATGCACCAAAAAAATCAAGGTTTTCTTTGGGCGTAAGCTCTTCATAAAAAGAGAAATCCTGCGGCACAAATCCAAACAATTTTTTTACATTTTTATTATTCTTTTCAATGGAATTACCAAGCAAATGAATACTGCCTTCGTGAAAGGGCAGGAGGCCTGTCATCAAACTCATTAAACTGGTTTTGCCTGCGCCATTCGGACCGAATAAACCAAAACGGTCACCTGCTTCAACCGTTAAATTCAAGTCAGTAAACAGGTTTTGCTGATCGCTGCTGTATTTAAAACAGAGATTGGTTATTTGTATAGCCGGCGGCATCATTTTAATTGCTTGTTTACAGCAGCCAGTTTTGTAAAAGCCCGCTTTTCAATTAAGGATATTTCAGCAAGATAATCGCCCATAATATTATAATCTTCTTGTGTGCCAAGCCTGCCTTTGTAAATACCCGAAGCCTGCACGGCCGCTGTGCGCCAAAGATCGCCTGCTTTGGTAAATTCTTCGGATAATTTCATCAACTCATCATGCTGAAAATAGTTGTAGGCTTCCTGCAAAAAAGCGCCGTACATATAACGAAAGCCACCACCTCCAGTGCCTATTTCTTCCTGCATCCGCACCACCTGCGCCAGGTATAAACCTGCTTTTTCCGAACCGAGTTTATCCCGCCAGTTCTTTATTCTTTTACCAAGAAAAGCAATACCATTTACGCCGGCAAAAGCGCCGGGTATTTTCAGCATGTGAAATACATTCAGCTTTATGCCTTTAATGATGGCGCGTTTTATCCTTTCTTCCGTTATGGGTGCCGTGGCGAGCGTATGATAGATTTGTCCGCGTGGCGCCAAAGCGCCTTTGGCAAAACGTACACGCTCCAACTCATATTCCGTCATGTAAGTTGGGTATTCCATAATAGGGTCACTTACCAGGTATTTACCATCTTCTTTTCCAAACACCACGATGTTATGTGCATTAAAATGAAAACGGTATTCTTTTGGAAAATAAGGCAAATAATATACGCCTACCTGGCAACCAATAGCCATGCCTTCGCTTAACTTTTTATCTAATTCTTCCTTTGCTTTTTCTTTTGAAGAAAATTTTTTCCTGATGATTTTAATGCCTAATGAGTGACAGGTTCTTTTAAAAATAATACCAGGCACTGAACGGAATGCCAGTGCGGGGCCGCCGCTTATTTTTAATAAAGGGATATAAATGAAAAACAAGCCTGCGCCCATGCCAAACACCAGCGGTTCTGTGATTTGTGTAACGCCTATGTTTTGAAGAAGGTTCCTGGTAACACCGCTTTCGCAATGCGCAGATTGTGCGTGATGAAAATTACTGGTCATGCGCCTCCATTGATTTTAATTCATCCACAGTTACATTAAACACCTCGGCGTATTTATTTATTTTTTTGGGTGATAACTTATTAAAAATTGCAGGCTTTAAATGCCGTTTAATCTGCCATTTAAAAAAGCCGGTATAACTTGAAAGGATATTAATATCCATTATATTTTTTTCCATGAAAAACAGTATAGGGCTGGCTTCGTTTTTTAATACTTTTGTTTTTGCTGCTTCCACTTTATGCTGAATGTTTTCCCAGGTCACATCAAGCGCATTCGTTTTTACTTCCCATCCATTGCTCAATGCTGTGGTGTATTTACCCTGCTCATCGGTAGCATAGCAAACTTCTTTTGTCAATTTGCCAAGTGCACCCAAATCCTGCGGCACTTCATTCTTTTTCATTCGTGCATATTTGTTTTTTCAATAGTCTCATGGAACGCCCGCTGATGTACATTTTCTGGATCTGAAAAATTTTACATGGGCGTTTCATAAGCGGGAATTTTATGTTAAGATAATTATACTACCGTAAGCAAAGCATACATATAGGAAAACCTGGAACTTTCAGGCACAAGCACAAGCAATTTTTCGCCTTTTTTCAGCTTACCGCTTTTGAATAATTCATGCACCATAAAATAGGCTGATGCCGCACCTACATTACCTAAAGTGGTTAAATTCACAAACCATCTTTCATAAGGGATATAATCTTCAAAAACCGACATGATCTCATAAATTTTCGGCCTGAAAAATTCACTTGACATGTGCGGCAGGAAATAATCTATATCATTAATGGTTAAACCCTCGCGTTCAAATATCTTTTTCAATTTTCGTCCGCCAAGCGGAACAATATTATCGCTGAGCAAACCAATATCCTGTTTAATGCTCAGGATAGATTTTGTCATAATTTCTTCCGGCGTAAATTCAAGGTAGCTTTTTATGGTGCCGTCTGCTTCTTTTTCACAAGCCATGTACATGCAGGTTTCCATCTCGTTGGCATAAGAAACGCCCTCTATCCAGTCTATGCGCAAACTTAAACCTTCTTCATTGGGTTTATTAGTTAATAAAAAAGCAGATGCGCCATCAGACAACATCCATCTTAAAAATTCTTTATCAAAACTGATGTATGGATTTTTATTAAGTTCTTCCAGCTTATGGGCTTCCTCATCAAAATTATTTGCCCGCAAGGAAGCGGAAAATCTTTCAGAACCGGCAGCAACAGCATTTGTTACGTCGCCAGCTTTCACGGCGAGATAAGCATATTTAAAAGCATGCATACCGGCGCAGCAAACACCGGATGGAGAAACCACTTCAATGGCTTCTGCTTCCGGCAGCCATCCGTGCACCATTACGCCATGCGAAGGCATCATTTGATCGGGTGAAGAAGTACCGCAGGAAAGCAAATCGACCTCTTTTAATTTTTCAGGATCATCTTTAAATAACCCCCGCACAGCTTCTGCCGTCATTTGGGCATTGGTATGCGTGGTTTTACCGCCTTTTTTCAAGGCATAATATCTTGTTTTTATACCATTATTGCGAAGAACAATTTTTTTGGATTTGGAAGGCTTACCGTTAATATACCCGAGGTAAAGTTCCATATCGTCGTTGGGTACAGGTTCATTGGGCAGAAATAAAGAGGTATTTGTAATATAAACTTCGTTCAGCGGCATAATGATTAATTCAGTTTTAAAAGCATTTCCTTTTTCCTGCGGATATGTTTCGATAAAAATGGCTTAAAAATGAGCATATTAATTACCCAAACAATTGGCGCAGCTATAAACAACGCAATTAAAAGATAATATTTGAATGCAGCAAGCCAGAAACTTTTATTCTGTTTTTTACGGATGACGTTTGCCCATATTTTAAACATAATACCGGCCTTACCTTCAATGAACATTAAATGATATTTAGGATCAACGGCCTTTACATCGATAAACTCCTGCTTAAGCCCGTTCCATTCATTTTTTTCAAGATACGGCAAAGCGAGTTTTCCAAAGTTTTCGGTGCTGGCAATGTCTTTATCTGAAACGCCGGGCAACGGAAAGAAACCCAGGTAGCGGGTCTTTTTGCCGCCAATCATCCAGTGAAAAATGGTAAAGATGCTAACAAGGTTTAGGTTTCTGTCGTACAATGCAATCGTGCCGGCATGATTTGCCTTTGCATTAATGAGCATGGGTTTTATTTTTTCAAAAGCATTCGTCCACATATTTCTTACGCCGGTAATGGTTATAACGGGCGTGTGGGCAAGCACTTTCAAAAAGCTTTCATCATGCATTAAGGAATTAAAAGGAATACTGGGCGATAAAAACCAGGGTTGGTAACCTAAAACAATCAAATCGTATTTATCATGTTTTAAGCTGAAAGGTTTTAGTGCTGCAGGATTGCCCAGCACACAATCGGGCATTACACTAAAAAAACCCTTTGTTGTCCAGGGAAAAGGAAATTCGTTTTGTACATGAATCTGCACATCATCAACTTCGTGGCCGGCCTGAATTAATGGCTTGCAAAAATTTGCGATCATCTCTTTCAACTGGCCGCTTTGCGAATAATAAATCGCCAGGATTTTTTTACTCATTTATTGCAGGTGGGTGGTTTTAAGCGTTTTCGATTCTTTGCTGTAGTTAATAATAATATTCTGTAAATCGGGCGATAAATTTCTAAAATTTTTTTCAATAAAAGCGGCATCTGCTGCCAGCTCATCCCTGTATTTCACAATCCTGGGCGCGTGTTCCTGTATTATCAGCCGCATAAAACGGTATTCCGTATTTGAGTTATTGTTTTTTATAGCGCTTTCAAGTTTAATGCGGCCATCTTTGAAAAGATCAAGCTTGTTTTTAGTGCCTTTTACGAGTCCTGCTTTTTTCATTAAAAGCGTTCCTTCAAAAGCATCTTTATCTTTAAGCCCTGAAGATTGAACAGCCGCAATTTGTGTATCTATAGCTTTTACTGATTCTGATTTTACAGCATCGTAAAAAGCCTGCCTGTCGAAATCTTTGGCATCAGTTGACTCTTTTAAAAAAAATCCTGAAATAAATATTAACGAAAATAGAATTGCTTTCATAATCGACCGTTTTAAAATGTTTGAATTGCTATTAGTAGCAATCCAATAGCCAAAAACCGCGCAAATTTAGCTTAGAGCGTTGGTTTATGCGGCCGTTTATTCAACGATTGTTAAACTAAAAGATTGAGGCTTGGATGATTAAACGATAAATTAAAATTTTTTCGGTTATTTGCGCCCCTGTTAAATATTCAGGTATTGCAGAATAATAAACAATTTAGCGGTTTCTGGGCCGTAATTTTAGGCGGTTCCAGTGGTTTCGGCCTGGCTTCTGTTGAAAAGCTGGCTGCACATGGAATGAATATAGCCGTGCTCTACCGTGAAACGGCTATTGCAGAGAAAGCTGTCAAACAAAAATTTTCAAATCTTGCTTTGGCTAACGCAATTACCATTCTTCCATTTAATATCAATGTCCTGGAAGAAAACGGGCGGAAAAAATTTATCGGGGCATTTACTGAACAGTTATCGAAGGGGCAATGTGTGAAGTTATTGCTACATTCTGTGGCAAGAGGCAATTTAAAACCGGTTGTTGCAGATGATAAAAAGGAAGTAATTACTACCCATGATATTGCTTATACAAGCTATGCAATGGGCAACAGCCTGCTTGATTGGGCGCGCCTGCTTTTTGATGCCAACCTCTTTTGTAAAGATGCCCGTATTATTGGTTTAACCAGTGCCGGCGCTCATAAATACTGGGAAAGCTATGCAGCTGTTTCCATAGCCAAAGCATCACTGCAAAGCCTTGCAACCTATATGGCGGTTGCGTTTGGGAAATCAGGCATTAAGACCAACCTTATTGAAGCCGGTATAACCGATACGCCTTCGTTAAAGAAAATCACAGGCCATGATAAACTGGTGCAATATGCACAACAATCAAACCCGCTGGGGCGAATGACTACTACTAAAGACGTGGCTGGTGTGGTTTATCTTCTATGTACAGCGGAAGCTTCGTGGATAAATGGCGCCGTAATTCATGTGGACGGAGGGGAGCACTGCCTGTAAAAACAGAAAATATGTACGAAGAAGTTTTAAACCGGCTTCCTTATAAATCGTCTTTCCGCTTTGTTGATACCATCATTTCATTGGATGAAAACGGCGTTGTTGGTGAATATACACTGCGTCCGGACGCCTTTTTTTATGAAGATCATTTTCCCGGGAATCCTGTTACGCCCGGCGTAATTCTCATAGAAGTTATGGCGCAGATAGGCCTGGTAACGTTAAGCATTTATTTATTAATGCAGGCGGGTTTATCTTCCGAAAAAAAAATAACTCCTTTATTTACTTCAAGCCAGGTTGACTTTCAGAAGCTTGTGTTGCCAGGCGAAAAACTAAGGGTTATTTCCAAAAAACAATATTTTCGTTTCAATAAGTTAAAATGCACGGTAGAAATGATAAATGAAAAAAGCGAAACAGTTGCGAGAGGCATATTTTCAGGTATGATGATTCAAAGCAATAATATCCCGCTATGAGTAAAAGGGTTGTTGTTACAGGCTTGGGGGTTGTGGCACCAAACGGCGTTGGTGTGCCTGCTTTCCTCCATGCTATTCAAAATGGCGTTTCGGGATTAAAATTTATGCCGCATTTCAGGGAGCTGAATTTTAATTGCCAGGTTTGCGGTATTCCTGATTTTCAGTTTGATGACCTCAAAAATTATTTGTCAGAAGTTGCTTTTCATGGTTTAAAGGGCAGCACTATAGGCTACGCTATTAAAGCCGCCGCCGATGCCTGGATGGATGCCGGCAATGCCATTAATACCGGCGAAATACATTGGGAAACCGGCTGCGTTTTCGGCAACAGCCTTGCCGATATGGAGATAATGAAGCGGGTAATTACGCATGTGGACATGAAGCAATCCCGCAAACTTGGCTCAAAAGTGGTAGAACAGCTCATGAACAGCGGCGCCACAGCTAACATAACCGGTTTACTCGGCATTGGCAACCGCGTGATTACGAATTCAGCGGCTTGCGCCACCGGTTCGCAGGCTATTTTGATGGGTTATGAATACATAAAAAATGGCACAGCCAGGCGCATGCTGGTAGGCAGCAATGAATATATTGACAGCTACGTGTTCAGCGCCTTTGACGCCATGCGCATTCTCGGAAGAAAATTCAATGATGAACCGGAAAGGGCATCGAGACCTATGAGTGCAACAGCGTGTGGTTTTGTGCCGGGTTCCGGCGCCGCTGCGCTGGTGCTGGAAGACCTTGATTTTGCATTGGCGCGTAATGCCACCATTTATGCAGAAATATTGGGCGGCGCCACTAATTCCGGCGGACAGAAAAGGGGTGGCTCAATGACGGCGCCCAACAGCGAAGGCGTTGTTCGTTGCATAGATGCTGCTTTAACAGATGCTGCAATTGATCCTGCCGAAATTGATTTGATCAGCGGGCATTTAACGGCAACGATGGCTGATAAAATGGAAATTGAAAACTGGAGTAAAGCGTTGAACAGGAGAGGGGAAGATTTTCCGCTCATCAATTCCCTTAAATCGATGATAGGACATTGTTTAAGCGCGGCGGGTTCCATAGAAAGTGTGGCGGTAATTTTGCAGCTCATGCATGAATTTGTGCATCCCAATATCAATCTTGAGGATCCAAATCCTGAAATAACAAATATTGTAAGTGTGAACGCATTACCAACAAAAAAAATAAATAAAGAAATTAATATTGCAGCTAAAGCTAACTTTGGGTTTGGCGATGTAAATGCCTGTTTAATTTTTTCAAAATTTAAAAAATAATGACGCGAGAAGACATTTTAGAGGAATTAAAAAAAGTTTTGTCACATTATACACCAGATAAGGAAACGCTTAATTCTATTGTCTCGGAAACCGATTTTGTAAACGACCTGAAAATAAATTCAGCCAATATGGTTGATATAATTATTGAAGCTGAAGAAAAGTATGATATTGAAATAGACATGGATGCCGCTGAGAAAATACACAATGTGGGCAGTTGTGTAGATGTAATCCTGGAAAAAATTAATGAGAAAAAATAGTATTGGCAATGATATCGTCGCTTTAACCAATACGGGCATTGAACGTGCCTGCCATCCAAAATTTTATTCGAAGTTTCTTACCCGAAATGAATCGGCACTTTTTAATACGAATGAATTATCAATTTCATTTGCACAATTTGTATGGCTGTGCTGGAGCATAAAAGAATCCGTATATAAATTTCAGAAAAGATTGCAGCCGCAGCTTTTAAAAGGCGGCTGGAAAATACAGGTGCATTCAATAAATCCACCGGCAATGTCGTTTCTCGCCTCACAACATAAATTGCTGGAAAGTGAATTGATACCGGTTGAACTTTGTTATGCAAGCGTAGCTGTTATCAATACAGAAAAATATTATTCCTGGTCAATCATTACACCAGAATTTATTTATACCATTACTGCTGCTGAAAATGAGCATGAAAATATTTGCTGGGGCATAAAGAGAATTGGTGATGCCAATCGCCTAAACCAATCATCTGAAGTAAGAAAATTTTTATTGGCAAGGTTCCGGAGTAATAATGCTGAAATTTTAAAAACGCCCGCAGGTGTTCCGCATATAAAAGGGCATCCACATGCGCTGCTTTCTTTTACACACGATGGCTTTTTCATAGCGTATGCATTATTGCTGAATAATGAAGTGCTGCAGAAAAATAATGCAGCGTATTATTGCAAAGAAAATAATGAAGCAGGTTTTAATAATTATAGTTGTTTTAATTGCGTCATTTAATGCCAGAGCGCAAAAAATAGCTCCCCGGTTTAAAGTGCTGGTATTTTATGAAAACGGCGGGCACCATATAGACTATTCAAAAAGGGCTGTGGTATGGTTAAACCAACTGGCTGCCGACAGTAATTTTAGCATTGATTATAAGCAAAATACCAACGATTTTTCCTATAGTTTTTTATCTCAATATCAACTGCTCATACAGCTTGACTTTGTTCCTTACGGATGGAATGATGAAGCAAAGAATGCTTTTAAAAAATATATAGAAGAAGGTAAAGGCGGCTGGATAGGCTTTCATCATGCTTCACTGTTGGGCGATTTTGACGGATACAAGATGTGGCCCTGGTTCTGCGGTTTTATGGGCGGCATTCAATTCAAAAATTATATTGCTGATTTTGCTTCGGGCACTGTGCATATAGAAGATACAACGTTTCCCGTGTTTAAAAATATGCCTCGCCGGTTTGTCATTAATAAAGAAGAATGGTACACCTATGATAAAAACCCGCGGCCAAATGTGCATGTGCTGGCCAGCGTGGATGAATCTTCTTATCAGCCTGATACTATAAATATAAAAATGGGCGATCATCCTGTTATCTGGACCAACGATGAAGTAAAGGCCAAAAACATTTATATTTTCATGGGGCACGGGCCGGATCTGTGGGATAATCCTGCCTATACAACACTCATTAGGAATGCAATTTTCTGGGCAGCAAAAAAATAATCATTACTTATTATTATGTGCGAACAATACGGCCCGGCTTATGGAAATGCCCGTATCATGATTCAAAGGCTTATATGGAGATAATAAGAAAAATGTAAGAATACATCCCGCATCATTTCAACCTCGTTAATGCCGATCCTTTATGCGCTGCAATATGATCTGATTTATCACTCTTTATTTCATATTGCGGATCATCTTTCGAGGCGTGGTGCGTATAGCCTTTATAATCAAAATCTTTTGTGTGTATTTTGATTATGGTGCCTGAAACTCTTCCCGCTTCTGAATTCCAGCTCACTTTATCTCCCGCTTTAAATTTTGCTGCCATAAAATTTCAAAAATTTCCTGAACAGTTTATTTGCCTGAAGGCGTGAGCGCTACAGCCGCTTCTGTTGTAAGCACCCGGAAAGTGAAACTTTCCTGCAGGTAAAGTTTTACTGTTGTTTCAGAGTGACTGAGATAACCGATAGAAATATCCTGCCCAAGGTTCAGCTCAAAATCACCGCCGCGGGTTGAAAGCACAAAGCCGCCTTTTATTGCCGGCGCCCAGATAATTTCTCCCTCCACCAGCCGGTAAATATGTTGCAGTACCGGGTAGCCTTCATCACTGCCGCCCGTAGCTATTGCGTAAGCATCCGCTCCCAGCACAAGCTTGTAAGGGCCATTAACGCCCGCAAGCCGCAATTCGCTTATTGCCTGTGCCACTATATCAGGATAATTACGCACGCTGGAAGATAATGTTAATGGTGCATTGCTGCTTTCCTGCCGGATGCCCTGTATATTAGCGGCAGCATAACCTTCAAAGATGGCGCGGTCTTCTGCAAAGGCTATCTTTTTCGCAGCGGCTTTCAATGGGTCCCAGTCGGAATCATCGGAACCACGTTCCACATCATCAATCGCCTGCCGCGAAAGTTCAAACGGCACACGCAATTCTACCAAAGCTTTTACCTCACGCTGTACCGCCTGTATGCCATCGCCCGGCGATTCAATCTGTTTTGTGTGACCGGTGCCTGCCGCCGCAAAATCAAAACCCTTCGGGCCCACCACATCTACTACGCGCCGTGCACCCAGGTGGCGTTTAAGGGTGCGGCTGGCTTCTTCTTCAATCTGGACCCAGGCCTCATCAGAAATGGGGGCAAGTTCCCGGTAAAGATTATTCATATCTTTTTATTTTTTTAGTGATCCAATATTTAAGGAGCCATCCTTCAACGGCTTCCCCGTTTCTTCTTTAATATTTGCGCTTCCGGTTTCCAGCGGGGATAATCCTGACGCTATGCTATCTAAAAATGTTGCCGATGGCACAAAGAACAACGTTCCTGTTTTGGCTGTACTGAAATCCAGCAGCCTGTCGTAATTGCCCGGCGGCAATCCTATAAACATATTATCAAGCATTTTCTTCACGGTGGAGAAGGTGCTCGCATAGGCAATAAAATAAGTTCCCATTTCATTGGTTGACATATTGCCAAAAGGCATGTTGTCGCGAATGATTTTAAGATCGTCGCCCACATTGCTCAAAGCAATATGGGAATTGGCGGGTTTTATATCGTCGGGCATTTCTACATCATCCCATTTGTACCTGCCAAATACTTTTTCCTGTTCTTCTACGGTTAATGTTTTAAAGGCAGCCAGGTTATGAATATATTTTTGAACAAAAAGATAGCTGCCGCCGCGATAAGCTGGATCGTTATCACCAACCAAACCAAAATAGGCGCGGTCTTTTCCCTGCGGGTTTTCAGTGCCGTCCACAAACCCTAAAATAGAGCGGCCATCCCAATACCTGAAGCCGTGCACTTCTTCTACACTTGTTGCAACAGGCGACAACACTTCTGCAATAGCCGACGCCATATCATAACATAAACTTTTACCTGTTCCTCTTATATGGAAATGCAAATCGCCTTTGGTGGCAACAGCCGTATGTTTTTCGCCAATTATTGGGGCAAAATTTTCAAGTTCTTTTGGCAAAGGTGTTGGAAGTTCAAGCCGCAGCCATGCATCATACCCAATACCCATTACACAACTGGCGCCGGAATCCGGAAAACGGTTATTGACTGAATTATTAAGGTTGATTACCAATGCACAAATGCGCTGAAAGCTGTCTTTTATTGCAATGTTTGCTTTAAAATTCCACACCATAAAAATGGTGTTATCACCATGATAATCCAATACATTTTGAGGCTCCGGACCCATATTCGGCAATGAAGTAAAATGTTCTTTAAAAAAATCGGTTTCAACAAAGCTACATTTTCGTTCTTAAAGTTTATGACTGATGCAGGACATCCTTATCAGAACATTATAATGCTGCATTTTGAATAAATTTAAGATTTCGCTGTAACCCTTTAAATTTCGCACGTTTTAATGGTGAAGATTTAAATGTTCTTCTAAAAAACTCTTCACTCATATTTTCCCATTCTCTGGTGGAAAGGTTAAGTATTTCGGGAATGGGTGTGAAGGCAGTTTCTTCCGTTGGTTTGCTAAAGCGGTTCCATGGACAAACATCCTGGCATATATCGCAGCCAAACATCCAATGTTCGAATTTATTTTGCATTTCTGCAGGAATAATGGCATCTTTTAATTCAATGGTGAAATATGAAATGCAACGGTTGCCATCAATTACTTTATTTTCCTGTATAGCTGTGGTAGGGCAGTGGTCAATGCACTTTCTGCAACTGCCGCAGTAATCTTTTGCAAAGGCATCATCGACAACAAGATCAAGATCGGTTATAAGCGTTGCAATAAAAAAGAATGAGCCCTGCTGTTTTGTTATAAGATTACCGTTTTTGCCAATCCATCCTGCACCGCTTCGTACGGCCCAGCTCCGTTCCAGCACCGGTGCACTGTCAACAAAGCCACGGCCATTTATATCGCCAATATTTTGCCGGATCAGTTCCAGCAGGTTATTGAGCTTTTCCCGTATCACTTCATGATAATCTTTTCCATAAGCGTACTTGGAAATTTTTGGAATGCCTTGTTCCTGCTGTTTTGAAGGAAAATAATTCAGCAATAAAGTAATAACACTTTTGGCGCCCGGCACAAGTTTGCGCGGGTCGGTACGCAGGTCAAAATAATTTTCCATATAATGCATATTGCCATGCATGCCTTGCTGCAGCCATTGTTCAAGGCGGCGGGCATCGTCGTCTAATTTTACGGCTTTTGCAATGCCGCAATAATGAAAGCCATGTTGCGCTGCCGAAGCCTTTATGAATTTCGTATGCTGAATTTTATTCAAGTTGCAAAAATATTTGCAAAATCTGTATGTTTGCATTGTTTTAGAAAATGCGTTGCTTAGAAGCCAGCTTTCCCTTAAAAGCCCGAAACCATGCAGGTTTTTTCTAAAATATAATTACTCCTTTAAACTAACTATTATGTATTTCAACCGTGCAACCACCTTGGCGTTATGCCTCGTGATGTCTATTACGGCCCTGGCTCAGAAAAGCAGGGAACCTAAAGTAAAATTCGGCGATATTAGCCCCGAAGAATTTACAAAAGATTATTCTTCACTCGATTCTGCAGCAGAAGCCGTGTATCTCTACGAATCGGGCTATGTAAAACATGAAGGAAATAACCAGGGATGGTTTTCTGTAGTCTACAAAGTTCACCGGCGTATTTTGCTGACCAGCAAAAACAGTTTTGATGATTTAAGTACCGTGAAGATAAACCTGTATGAAAGCGGCACGGCAAAAGAAAAAATAGAAAACCTGCAGGCAGCCACCTATAACCTTGAAAATGGGAAGGTGGTGCAAACCAAGGTTGATAAGAATTCAATTTTTAAAGATAAAGACGGCGATTACGAAGTAGTAAAATTTACATTCCCCAATATAAAAGAAGGTTCAATAATCGAATATACTTACACTACCAACAGCCCTTTTTACAGGTATGTTCCTTCGTGGACTTTTCAGGGTGGCTATCCGGAATTATGGAGTGAGTTTACCATTGAGCAGCCACAGTTTTTTGAATTCGTGGTTTTAAACCAGGGATATCTCATGCCGGTAATAGATACTACATCCATAACAAAAGATAATTTCAATGTATTGATACCAAACTCCACCGGCGCATCCAGAACTGTAAATTTTTCAAGCGGCGTGGTAAAACATACCTGGGCGTTTAAAGATATCCCGGCATTGAAAGAAGAAAGTTTTGTTACCACGCTTGATAACCATGTGGAGCGTATAGAATTTCAGTTTTCTGCAGAACGGTTTCCGGAGCAGCAACCCAAAACTTACCTGCACAACTGGTACGAAACGGTTGACCAGTTAATGAAGGATGAAGATTTTGGCGCCGGGTTAAGCAAAGAAAACGGCTGGCTGAAAGATGATGTAAAAACCGCTGTAAATGGCGAACCCGACCCGGTAAATAAGGCAAAAAAGATTTATGAATATGTGCGGGATAATTATACGTGCACAGACAATTCGGCAAGATATTTATCGCAACCGCCCAGGAAAACAGTACAAACAAAAAAAGGAAATGTGGTTGATATAAATATGTTGCTGATCACTATGCTGAGGGTAGCCGGTTACACTGCCGACCCGGTATTGCTGAGCACAAGGGGACATGGAAAAACGTATGACATGTATCCCATAATGAGCCGGTTTAATTACCTTATTGCCCGCCTTGATATTGATAATAAACAATACCTGCTCGATGCTTCAGATCCCGTTTTGGGCTTTGGGCATTTAAGCGGCAGTTGTTATAACGGCAATGCCAGGGTAATAGCTTCCATGCCTTCTTTAATTAACCTGGAAGCGGATTCATTAAAGGAATCTGCCATTACTTCCTTCTTTGTTACTAACGACGGTGATGGGAAATTAACAGGGTCATATAAAACCGTTTTTGGCGCAATAGGTTCGGAAAATATGCGTGAGAAGATGAAGAAAACCAATAAAGAGGAATATTTTAAGGACATTAAAAAGGCTTATCCCTTTGAAGTAAACCTCAGCAATACCGCTATTGATTCCCTTGATCAAAAAGAAATGCCGGTATCGGTTCAATACGATGTAAGCTTTCATGCCGATGAGGATATTATTTATTTCTCACCGATGATGACGGCGGATGCTTATAAGCAAAACCCCTTTAAAGCAGCAAAACGCTTTTACCCGGTGGAAATTCCTTATTGTATAGATGAAGTATATATCCTGAATATGGAAATACCTTCCGGTTATAAAGTAGATGAACTGCCAAAGCCTGCCCGTGTTTCTTTAAATGGCGGCGAAGGTATGTTTGAATATTTGATACAGGCGGGCGGAAACAGTATTCAACTGCGCTGCCGCACCAAACTGAACAAGGCAACTTTTGAACCGGAAGACTATGAAACCCTGCGCAACTTTTTTGCCTTCATCGTAGAAAAGCAAAACGAACAAATTGTATTCAAGAAAATGTAATAGATATGAAAACCTTTAAACTGCTTTTGATTGTTTTTTGCACAAACATAGTTTTGGCAAAAGCACAATCGTTTAATATAATGCTCATTCCTGATTCGCTTACAAGTAAAGCAAATGCAGTAAAACGGTATGAAGAGCTGAAAATTTCAATAAAAGACATTGACCGCGCAGTTGTTTCCCGTAAATATGCCATAACCATTTTAAATGAAGCCGGCAGGCGGTATGCTACTTACAGTAACAATTATGATAAACTGAAGGATTTAAGTGATATAGATGGCAACCTTTATGATGCCGCAGGGAAACATTTAAAAAATGTAAAGAGAAAAGATATAGCGGATTATTCCGGCGATGATGAAGCCACACTTGCAACGGATGCACGCTTTAAAGTACACGATTTTTATTACGGTGCCTATCCATACACTGTTGAATATGAAGACGAACAGAGCTTTGACGGCATTTTTTTTCTACCACGGTGGATTCCACAGCGAACCGGGCGTTGTGCTGTGCAGCAAAGCAGGTTTATTGTAGAAACGCCGGTAGATTATAAACTCAGGTACAAGCAGTTTAATTATGCGGGTAATCCGGCAATCGTAAATGATGGCAAAAAAATTACCTATACATGGGAAGTTAAAAACCTGCATGCCTTTGAAGACGAAGCCTTTTCTCCTCAATGGGAAGAAATGACAACTTCCGTGTTTATTGCGCCTGTCAATTTTAAAATTGAAAACTATGCGGGCGAAATGGATAGCTGGCAAAACCTTGGAAAATTTATTGCACAGCTCAATGCCGGCCGCGATATATTGCCGGAAAATGTAAAAAAAGATGTGCATGCCCTTACCGATAATCTATCTACACCAAAAGAAAAAGCTTTTGCTTTATACGATTATCTTCAAAAAAACACAAGGTATATAAGTGTACAACTGGGCATTGGTAGCTGGCAACCTTACGATGCGAAATATGTAGCCACAAAAAAATATGGCGATTGCAAAGCGCTTTCCAATTATATGAAGAGTCTCTTGAAAGAAGCTGGATTAAATGGTTATTATGTACTGGTTAATTCTGATGATGATGATACGCACGGGCTTTGGGAAGATTTTCCATCACCCTACTTTAACCATGCTGTATTATGTATGCCAAATGGAAAAGATACATTATGGTTTGAATGTACCAGCCAAACTGTAACACCGGGTTTTATGGGTTCGTCTGTAGGTAACAGGAAAGCTCTGATGATTAAAGATGATGGCGGCCACATTGTAAATACGCCTTCCTATAGAGCTGAACAAAATCTTCAAACCCGTGTTGTAACGGCGGCAATTGACGCACAGGGAAATTTAGATGCAGCACTTATTACAAAATATACGGGCATTCAGCAGGAAATGCCGCATGCACTCATGTACCATACCACAAAAGAAAACCGTGAAAAGTATTTGAATGATGAATTGAACCTGCCTACTTACAAAGTTGATAAAACCGATTATTCAGAAAACAAAAGCTTAATACCTGAAATAAAAGAAGACCTGCATATAAGCGCCCAGGGCTATGCTTCTGTTTCCGGCAAACGTTTATTTATAAAGCCAAATTTATTTAATAAAGCAGGCAATAAAGTTAATACTGACGATAAGCGTTTATTTGATATTGAATATACTTATTCGTTTCATGATATTGATTCAATTGATATTAAAATACCTGATGGCTATAATCCCGAAGCGCTTCCAAAAAACCTTGATCTTAACAGCAAATTCGGAAATTATAAAATAGAGTTTAAAGTTGCTGACAACAATATCAGTGTGTTGCGGGACTATACAAGGTTCGCCGGCCGCTTTCCTGCCTCAGACTACGCCGAATTTGCCAAATTTCTCAATGATATTTATAAAGCAGACCGCAGCCAGGTGGTGCTGGTGAAGAAAGAGAATTGATGGATAAATATGAGTTGATCAGCGCTTACTATTGTTACTGTGAACATTCCTTCCGGATTGTTCGGTCAGAGCCGGATGATACCTGCTTAAAACCTAAACTGATATCCCAATGTAGCAATTCCTTCCAAATACCCTATTCCATGTGTGGCGCGGTTTCCCTTGGCGGTAGTGGTATTGGCAAGTGCATCTATATAGCGCACATAACCCGTTTTGCCGGTGGCTTCAAGAAAGAAATTCCGGAACATATAAAACCTTAAGCCGCCTTCAACACTAATATTATACCCGGCAATGTGAAAGTCGTTATTTAGTTTATCGCCATGGTAAGTAAAATCTGTTCTTGGGATATTGATACCGGCGCCGGCCTTGTAAATAAGCGTAAGTATATCCCGTGTCCTGGCCCTGTTTTCAATCAGCGGCCTCTGTTCAAAATAATTTATATGCAGCCAGTTGGCACCATCGGTATGTTCAAAATGCAGGAAATTTTCAGCATTTAATATGCTGTCTCCATCCACAGGCTGCCCGCCAATGGTACCGGTAACATGCACTTTTTGACCATCGGTTACCACATATTTGGCATGGTCAAAATTGAGCTCAATACCTTTTGTAAGGTTATTATTTAAATAGAAACCAATCCGGTAATTGTATTGCGGAATGGAAATCTCACCCGGTTCTTTAATTATATCATCATAATCGCCTTTGTCATGGGCTTTTACGTGGTGCAGTATAAAGTTGTCGCCATTGCTCATTTTAAAATGAATATTGCTGCGCGTATATGTTTCGGCGTTATAACCCCATTGCATGTACATGCCATAAATAACATGTCGTTTTGATGTTTGAGCTTTTGCGCAGATAGACGTAAAACCTGCGGCCAAACAAATAAGTAGTCGCTTCATCCAAAAATATGTATTATCCTCTTTATTAAGGTGGCGCAAAAGTAAGCGGAAAAGTTTTCAGTAAAAATTAAAACAAACTGTTATTTCTTCATAAAATCAGTAAGTTAGGTGACATTATTTCATAAAGAAACCGGGATAACTTTTCTGAATGATTTTTGATAATAGTAATATCCGGATTTATACACTCACTTCTAAAAATGAAAATTAATATATGAACTTAGGTAACTTCACTATAAAGGCAGCCGAAGCGTTTCAGCAGGCACAACAGGTTGCTTTTAATAATGCCAATCCCAATATAGAAACAGAGCATATCTTAAAAGCTTTGCTTGAACAGCAGGATTCTCCTGTTGACTACCTGCTGAAGAAAAATAATGTTACCATTAACCTGCTTGAAGCCAAGCTGGACGAAGCGCTGAAGAAGCTTCCCAAACAACAGGGCGGTGAGGCAGCGCAATCCATCAGCCGAGATGCCAATAATGTAATATTACGCGCCGGTGCTGATCTTAAACAATTTAATGATGAATTTATCACGCCTGAACACTTACTGCTGGCTATCGTTCAGGGCAATGATACTTCTGCCAAAATATTAAAAGATGCGGGGCTTACCGAAAAAGGTTTGGTTGCCGCCATTAAAGAATTGCGTAAAGGTGAAACTGTCACCTCCCAAACGCAGTCGCAGGAATTTAATGCTTTGAATAAGTATGCAAAGAACCTGAATGAAATGGCAAGACAGGGCAAACTTGATCCTGTAATTGGCCGTGATGAAGAGATACGCAGAACATTGCATATTCTTTCACGCAGAACAAAAAATAACCCGATCCTTGTGGGCGAGCCCGGTGTAGGTAAAACCGCTATTGCAGAAGGTATTGCCCACCGTATCGTAAATGGTGACGTGCCTGAAAACCTTAAATCAAAGATCATCTACGCTTTGGATATGGGACAATTGATTGCCGGTGCAAAATATAAGGGTGAATTTGAAGAAAGATTAAAAGGTGTTGTAAAAGAAGTAAGCAACAGCGATGGCGAAATCATTCTCTTTATAGATGAAATTCATACGCTTGTTGGCGCCGGTGGAGGCGAAGGTGCCATGGATGCCGCTAATATTTTAAAACCCGCATTGGCCCGCGGTGAACTGCGTGCAGTAGGCGCCACCACCTTAACTGAATACCAGAAATTCTTTGAAAAGGATAAAGCGCTGGAACGTCGTTTCCAGAAAGTGCTGATTGACGAGCCGAGTGTGGAAGACGCTATTTCCATTTTGCGTGGTTTGAAAGACCGTTATGAAACACATCATCATGTGCGTATAAAAGATGAAGCAGTTGTTGCTGCAGTTGAATTATCGCACCGTTATATCACCGATAGATTTTTACCTGATAAAGCCATTGACCTTATTGATGAAAGCGCTGCCAAGCTTCGCCTTGAAATGAATTCAATGCCCGAAGAACTGGATAACCTGGAGAGACAAATACGGCAGCTGGAAATTGAAAGGGAAGCTATTAAAAGAGAAAATGATGATGATAAATTAAAGATGCTGAATGTTGAAATAAGCAACATGAGTGTTGAACGTGATACCTTAAAAGCAAAATGGAAACAGGAAAAAGAGCTGGTTGAAAAAATTCAGAATGCAAAAGCTTCTATTGAGCAGTTAAAACTTGAAGCAGAACAGGCTGAACGCAACGGCGATTATGGCAAGGTAGCTGAGATACGTTATGGTAAAGTAAAGGAACAGGAAAAGATCATTCACGATTTTACCGTTCAGTTGGATGAATTAAGCAAGCATGGCCGCCGTTTAATGAAAGAAGAAGTGGATGCAGAAGACATCGCAGAAAGTGTTGCCAAATCAACCGGCATTCCTGTAACAAGAATGATGCAGAGTGAACGCGAAAAATTATTACAGCTTGAAGATCATTTACATGAAAGGGTAGTGGGGCAGGAAGAAGCTATTACGGCTGTGGCAGATGCTATCCGCAGAAGCCGTGCAGGTTTACAGGACCCCAAAAAACCAATTGGTTCTTTTATATTCCTTGGTACAACCGGCGTTGGTAAAACAGAGCTTGCAAAGGCGCTTGCAGAATATTTATTTGATGATGAAAGCATGATGACACGTATTGATATGAGTGAATACCAGGAAAAACATACAGTGTCCCGCCTGGTGGGTGCGCCTCCGGGTTATGTGGGATATGATGAAGGCGGCCAGCTAACTGAAGCCGTTCGCCGCAAACCTTACAGCGTTGTATTGTTAGATGAAATCGAAAAGGCGCATCCTGATGTTTGGAATGTTATGCTGCAGGTTTTGGATGATGGAAGGCTCACCGATAATAAAGGCCGGGTTGTAAATTTCAAGAATACTATCATTATCATGACAAGCAATATTGGAAGTACTTTGATACAGGATGCCTTTCAGAATGTGAGCGAAAAGAACCTGGAAGAAGTGGTTGATAAAACAAAGCTGGAAGTAATGAATTTATTGCGTCAAACCATCCGTCCTGAATTTTTAAACAGGGTTGATGAGATCATCATGTTCCAGCCGTTGATGCGTAAAGAAATAAAGAACATAGTAAAAATACAGTTGAATGATTTGAAAAAGCTGTTGCAGCAAAATCATATTGAACTGGAATTTACAGACTATTTAATTGATTATTTATCTGAAACCGGTTACGATCCGCAGTTTGGTGCAAGGCCATTAAAGCGTTTAATCCAAAAAGAAATCGTAAACCAGCTAAGTAAAAAGATACTCGCAGGCGATATAGACAGGTCAAATCCTGTTTTGGTTGATGTGTTTGATGGTGTAGTTGTATTTAGAAATGAGGTGTTAGAAAAGGTGAAGTAATAATCACTGTTGAGTTTCCCTTACAAATCCCCCGGCAACGGGGGATTTTTTTATTGCGTTCACAATGATACATTTGCTTATTAACTATAAAATTTTCAATTTTGGACACATCAGGTTTTTTTGAAACTTTCTTTAATAATGCCCGGTATAACGGTATTGTTATCATGAATAAGCAAGGCATTATTTTAAACATAAATGAAGCCTTCCACGCCCGTTTCGGTTATACGTCTGAAGATTTAACGGGTAAAAATTTTAAAATATTATTTACCGAAAAAGATCAGCTTGCTTCAAAACCGGAAACAGAACTGCAAACGGTTTTGGCACAGGGTTCTGCCAACGATGAGAATTACCTGGTACATAAGAATGGCAACAAGGTCTGGGTTACAGGCGAATCTGTTTACATAGAAAATAAAGATGGCAATTCATTCCTGGTTAAAGTGGTGCATAATATTCATGCACAAAAACAATTGGAAAGATTCCTCATAGAATCGCATGAATTTATTGATACTATTTTTGATTCAGTAGAAGAATCAGCCCTTATTATACTCGATAGCAGGCTCCGTGTTATTAAAACCAATAAAACGTTTCTCCGGCTGTTTGAATTAGGAGAAGCGCCTGTAGAGAACAGCCGTTTAGCTGATATTGATAATCCTTTCTGGAGCCGGCCTGATGTAAAACAGGAAACGCTTAATTTTCTTACACGGCATAACATAAACGAGACTAAAATATTTGAGCTGCAAACACATTCTGGTGATACAAAAAAAATTAGCTTTTTAGCCAGGCTCATTGAAGGTGTTCCAGGCATAGACAGAAAACTATTGGTTATGATAAAAGAAATAGTGTAACCTTATACCTGCATAATAACTTCAACTTGTTGCCTGATATAAGATTGAACGCTTTTTAATCCATTCCGAAATTTTAACAATTGCAGGCTTATAATATTGTTACCTACTTTTATGAATGTATAGATTTGTATTTTTAGTAAACCAACCCACCAGCATTTAAAAATTATTATATGCAACGCATAAAACTATTTGCAGCCACAAATCTTTTACTGCTGGCATTTTTTTCCTGCAACAACAATAAAACGCCTGATGAGCACATTGATTCAACTGCCGAAAGTGCAGTTGCCCAGGCAAAAATTGACGGAGCTGTTTCGTGCAGCGTGCTTGGCTTCACCATGGCCGACAGTGTAACTTATATGAAACAGGGTGGAAAAGAATTTAAGCCAACTGTTGTTAATGATGATAAACCTTCAAAAACCATAAAAGATATGGTTTGGGTGCCCGGCGGTGAATTCAGCATGGGCAGTGTAAATCCCACCAATATGGAAGATGGCGGCCATGAATTGATGAATGATACAAGGCCCATTCACCGCGTGTATGTGAATGGATTTTTTATGGATAAAACAGAAGTTACCAATGCAGAATTTGCCGCATTTGTTAAGGCTACCGGTTATGTAACGGTGGCTGAACGCAAGCCAACCAAAGAAGAATTCCCGGGTGTGCCTGAAGAAGACCTGGTGGCTGGTTCTGCTGTGTTTACACCATCTGCCACAACTAATCTTTCCAACTATTTACAATGGTGGAATTATGTGCGCGGCGCTGACTGGCGCCACCCGCTGGGGCCCGGGAGTAATAATGAAGGCAAAGACGATTATCCCGTTGTGCAGGTATCGTGGGAAGACGCGGAAGCTTATGCAAAATGGGCCGGTAAAAGGCTGCCCACAGAAGCGGAATGGGAATTTGCTGCAAGAGGCGGTAAAGCGGGAGAGATGTACACCTGGGGCAACCAGCTAAAACCCGATGGCAAATGGATGGCCAATATTTATGAAGGAAAGTTTCCGTCTGCCGACCAGGCATTGGATGGTTATGCAGGTATTGCGCCCGTGGCAAAATACCCGGCAAACGGGTATGATATTTACGATATGGCCGGTAATGTTTGGGAATGGTGCAGCGATTGGTACAGGCCCGATTATTACAAAACGCTTGCAGAAAAAGGACCCGTTTCCAAAAACCCGCAAGGGCCGCCTGAGTCCTATGACCCTGAAGAACCCGGTGTAAAAAAGAAAGTGCAGCGTGGCGGCTCATTCCTTTGCACGGATCAATACTGCACCCGCTATATGGTGGGAACAAGGGGAAAAGGCGAATACAGGTCTGCCTCCAACCACATTGGCTTTCGCTGCGTGAAAGATGTTTCCTCCGGTGATCTTGCCGCCTTAGCAAATAAGCAGAAGAGAACAAAAGCGGCCTTTCACTGAGTGGCATTTGTATATAAAAAGAAGACCTGATCAACATAAACAGCCCGTTGAACGATCCGTGGAGAATGGGAAATAAATTGGAGAATTCTGACTGCCGCAACGGCAATACAAAAAAACAAAGGAGTAAGTATTGAAGTACGAACATGAAAGCGTTGTTGAATTAAAACTATGTTACAGGTGTTATCTTGTTGTTTTTCTTACACCCTAACACACCACTTATACAACGATTTCCTGTACTTCAGGAATGGGTTTTGCTACCACCGGTTTTACAGGCTTTATTTTTTTATAGAGATAATTATAAATTTCAATTTGCGAACGAACTTTCTTACCTGTTGGCTTCACATAGTTGTTATCTAAATTATTATCCAGTATGCGGGCCTTTACGTTATCTTTCAACTCAATATCAAGTATATCTTTTATCTCCTGGCAAAGTGCTCTATTTTTTATAGGTATAGCCGCTTCAATGCGGTGATCGAGGTTGCGGATCATCCAGTCGGCAGATGATATAAAAAACTTTTCCCTGCCGCCGTTTTCAAAAATAAGCATGCGTGCATGTTCCAGGTATTCATCTACGATGCTTATAGCTTTTACATGATGATTCCATTTTTTATGCTTCAGCTTTGCGCAACAAATACCGCGAATAACAAGGTTGAGCTTTACGCCTGCATCGGCTGCTTCATATAATTTCAGAATTAATTGAGGATCGCTTAAAGAGTTAACCTTTAAAGTAATGGAAGCTTTCTTTTTTGCCTTCGCATTTTTTATTTCCGTATTAATTAACTGGGTCAACTGCTGGCGCATGGATGTTGGGCATACCATCAGCGTTTTACAACTGTTCAGGTATTTAATCTTTGAAGGGTTTTCAAGGTATTTAAAAATACGGTTAATATCGGCCATTACATTCCTGTTGCTGGTAAGCACACAGGCATCTGCGTAAACCTTTGCTGTTTTTTCATTCAGATTACCGGTACTTACAAAACCATATTGAATGGTTTTTTTATTGCTGCGCTTGCTTATAACGCAAAGCTTGGCATGCACTTTCATATTGGGTATGCCCAGCAATACTTTCACACCTTCTTCTTCCAGCAATTCTTTCCATTCAAGATTATTTTCTTCATCAAAGCGGGCACGCAGTTCCAGCATTACCGTTACGCTTTTACCATTGCGCACGGCGTTGATCAATGCATTGATGACTTTTGAATTAGAGGCCAGCCGGTAAGCTGTTAATTTTATGGAAGTCACTTCAGGGTCTATGGCCGCTTCGCGTAAAAGGTCGATTACGGAATTGAAAGAATGATAGGGAAAATGCAGCAATACATCATGTTTTAAAATAATGTCCGTAACCCTTGATGTATCCACAAGTTCAGGATGTGTAAAAGGCTGCCGCCTTAACCTTTTTTGTTTAAATACATCCGGAAAATCCATAAAGTGCCGGAAATTATGAATACGGCCGCCGGGAATAATATTATCCATTCTTGTAAGGTGCAGCTTCTTCATAAGATATTCGAGCAGCCCGGAATCCATTTCCTTATCAAACACAAAACGCGTGGGTTTGCCAATGCGCCTGTTCTTAATGCCCTTCTGTATTTTTTGAACGAGCGATGTAGTTATATCATTATCAATATCCAGCTCCGCATCTTTTGTAACCTTAAAAATGTAAGATTCAAATTTTGTATAATTGAAATAAGAAAAGATATAAGGAAGATTAAAGCGGATGATATCTTCCAGCAGTATGATGTGGTGCTGTCCTTCCGGTGCCGGCAATTCTATAAAGCGGCCAATAATGCGGCTGGGCACTTCTATCAATGCATATTTTTGCTGATAAGCCGTATCCTGCCTGCGCATAACTACGCCGAGATAAATGCTTTTTTCACGCAGATAGGGGAGTTGCGGAAGGCTTTCAATCATTAAAGGAATAATATTGGAACGAACTTCTTCTTCAAAAAAAGTTTTTACAAATGTCTGCTGCTGTTTATTGAGCTTTTTTTCATCAACCAGGAAAATGCCCTGTTGCTGCATCTCTTTTAAAATGCCCTGCCATATACGGTTAAATTCATTCTGCTGATCGAGCACAATGGTTTGAATTTGTTCCACTATACTTTGCGGATTTTCTTCCAGGTGCATATTGCCTTTTTTTCCGCCCAGTTCAATCATACGTTTCAGCGTTGCCACACGCACCCGGAAAAATTCATCCATATTATTCGAGTGAATACCCAAAAATCGAATGCGTTCCCGTAAAGGCACAGATGGATCGGCTGCTTCCTGCAACACCCGGGCATTAAAACTAAGCCAGCTTATATCTCTTGGAATTAAATTTTTCATACAATAGCTATAGTCAAAAATATAGGTTTGAAAAACATTCAAATATTAAGTTTTAAAATACAACGTTTATGCATAATTTCTTTTGCTAAAAACAATTATTTTTAGATTTAAACTTATAATTATGAAAAGCACAATTTCTACACTTATTTTCTTTTTTGTTTTTAGCTTTTTCTCCCTTGCACAACAGTATGAGCGGGTATGGGTAAAACAATACCAGGATAATGCCGCAGACAATCATTATTTCAATGATATGGTTGTTGATAAATACGGCAACACTTATACGGCCGGGTATGAAAGCAACTGGAGTAATTACCAGCTTACGCATTTCTATATAAAAAAGGTTAGCAGCGATGGTAAACCACTTTGGAAAAGATATTTTAATAACCTGAAAGATTCAATGGATGAAGCTATTGCCATTGCAACCGATGCAGACGGGTTTATTTACGTTACAGGAACCCGGAAAGACAGTGCTACCTATGGAACAACTGTAAGCGATATTGTTACCATGAAGTATGACAGCGCGGGTAAACGCATCTGGCTAAACCGTTTTCATGATGCTGCTTTTGTGCTGGCAAGCCCGAAGGATATTTCCATATCGCCTGGTGGAAGCATTTTGATTACGGGAAATGAAACAAGGTATGTATATGAAATGGGTGCCTACGTTAATAACTTACTCCTGCTGAAATTGGATAAAGCCGGTAAAACGTTATGGACAAAAAAGATGGACCAGGTAGTGGGCCATGGCGGTTGCTTCGATAACATGAATAATATTATCATAGCCGGCGCTTCCGATCCCGGCAACCTTCCTCAAACGCAGAAGCCGATGGTTTTAAAGTTTAAGCCAAATGGCACCCTGGCATGGAGTAATGTTTTTAATGAATATAATAAAAATGGAAGGTTCTATTATGTTGAATGCGATTTGCTCAATAACATCTATATAAATGGCCAGACAGATACAATTTCTTTTTATAATAATCCCAGGATATTAACGGTAAAATATAACAAGGCCGGAAAACAACTATGGTTTTCCAAAGAAGTCAGCGGCAGCTTTACCATGCCGTCTCTTTATGGCGCTTTTACAATTGATACCAAAGGCAACTGTTATGTAGCAGGCACTTTAAATTATTCTGATGTTAACAGCAAACGTATCATTACAAAATATACTACAGGTGGTGTAAAAAAATGGACGGATACTTTTAATGCAGGTTTCTGGGGGCCGGATCGTCCAACGGGGATTGTGGTTGATCAACAGCAAAATGTTATTGTCACAGGCACCTGTTATTATCAGAATAACAGGCATGTGGCCATTACAAACGGGTATAACAAAAATGGAACACCGTTTTTTACAGATGTATATGAGCTGAATTCAATCGAAAATATGGTTACATTAGGTATTCAAAAAGACCCTGCGGATAATTTGTATGTTGCAGGCCGCAGTACCATTGTAATTAAATATGGCATTGCACAGGCGGCCGCTTCCGCAACAGCATCTGGCCCGGCATCTGAAAATCTTGTATTATTCCCCAATCCTGCCAGGGATGTTTTACATATTGGTTTTACAGCCGCGGCTGGGGCTTCGGCATATCGCGTTGTTATAACAGATGTTTCCGGTAATAGGGCATTAGTAAAGCAATTGGGAAAACTTGAAGGGAAAGCAAATCTTGCTATTAATATTGAACAGCTAAAGCCAGGAATATATACAATGGTTATTACGGATGGCGTTACATCTTTTACAAGAAAATTTATAAAAGAGGAATAGAATAATTTTCTCCCTAAACCCTTTTAAAAATATTTACCTGAAAGCTGTCTAAAGTAAAATTTACAAACATATTTAATGTGTTTTGCAAGTTTTTAGGAAGCATGAATAAAATCCAGGAAGGTCGTCGTCATATCCGTCCTGACCGGGTATCTGCACCTCCAAACTGAATCAGATTCCTCCGCTGCGGCTGGGAAAGACGTGCAAAGGCGTGTATATTTTTAGTATTATATAAATTACGAAGTAATCTTTTCAGATAACTTCTGCATTATACTGCAGCGGCTTCATGCTGCAACGTGTAATATGATGTATTCAGGTTGCTATTAGCCTGTTCAGCTTTTTCTATAATTGAATAATCAGAGAGTATAAGCGCTTTATTCTTTTTTACGCAAACGTCGTGTTCAAAATGAACGGAAGGTTTGCCATCGCGGGTTCTAACTGTCCAGCCGTCATCGTCGGTGTAAACATCCTTGGTGCCCATGTTTATCATAGGCTCAATAGCCAGCACAACATTTTCTTTCAGCCTGGGACCATTGCCGCGTTTGCCGTAGTTAGGCACCTGCGGATCCTCATGCAGGCTTCTGCCCAGGCCGTGGCCTACCAATTCCCGCACCACACCATAGCCATGTTTGCGTTCTGTATATTCCTGTATAGCATAGGAAATATCGCCAACACGGTTTCCGGCAACAGCTTTTTCAATTCCTTTATATAAAGATTCTTTGGTTACACGCATTAACTGCAATACATCTTCGCCTGCTTCTCCCAGCAAAAAAGTGTAAGCATGGTCGCCATGCCAGCCATTTAATATCACGCCGAAGTCTATGGAAACAATATCGCCGTCCTTTAAGGCTACATTATTGGGAAAGCCATGCACCACCACATCGTTCACCGAAGCGCAGATGGTAAAAGGGTAGCCATGATAATTTAAGAAAGAAGGAATGGCTTTATGGTCCCTGATGAATTCAGCGCAAAGCCTGTCGATCTGCATGGTGGTAATGCCGGGTTTAAGCATAGTGGCAACTTCTGTAAGCGTTTTACTCACAAGCCTGGCGCTTTGCTTCATCAGTTCAATTTCTGCATCTGTTTTATATAATATCATATTGTATCTCCTGCTCAAAGTGTGCAAATTTCGCAAAAAAAATCCAACAAGGTTCAACAATAATAAAAAGCCGCTTCACCAGGTGAAGCGGCCTTTGAAAGTTTTAAAGTGGTAAACGCTTAAACCTTCGTGGTAAATTTATATTAAAACCAGCTACCAACAAAGGCTTCATTAGTAGTTTTTGGATCAACCCTTTTTCTCCTGCGGGCAGCCTTTCTTCTCTGGACGATCATTGTTACAATTGCCATCGGTATAAATAAAATTGTCAGTGGCGGAATACCCATCATGCTTACCCATTTGCCGCCATACATCCTGCGCATTGGCCGCCGTAATCTTTCGGCAATCAAATACATGCTCGGTACAATTACCAGCGTCATAAAAAAGGCGAAGGCAAGGCCGAAAATGATCGTCCATGAAAGCGGTTTCCAGAACACCGCATTATCACCACCGAGATAAATGTGCGGGTTCAGTTCAGAAAATAAAGTAACAAAGTTGATATTAAAACCAACGGCCAACGGAATGAGTGCCAGTATGGCTGCCAGGGCGGTAAGCAATACCGGGATGATACGCGTTTTACCTGCCTGCACCACCGCCTCGTGGGTTTTCAAACCGCGTGACCGCAACTCATCGGCAAATTCAATTACAAGAATACCATTCTTCACTACAATACCAGCCAGGCCAACAATACCCAGGCCCGTCATTACGGAGCTCACAGTCATGCCCGTTATACTAAAACCTAACAGCACACCAATTACACTGAACAATATTTCTGTAAGAATAATTATGGGTTTGCTTACGGAATTAAACTGCAATACAAGTATAAGCAGGATGAGCATAAGCGCGATCAATAAAGCCTGGCCGAGGAATGATACAGTTTCTGCCTGCTGCTCGCTTTCACCTGTCTGGCTTATAGTTACGCTATCTGGTTTTTGTTTAAACTGTTTTATATAGCCGCCTAACTGCTGGTTAACCGTTGTAGCCGTATAACCAGAGAGCAGGTTAGATGTTAATGTAATTACACGCTTATATTTCTTGCGCTTTACACTGCCTAACGTAGTGGTATAATCTACATTTACAAACGAGCTGATAGGCAACGTTTTTACCTGCCCGGTTGAACCGCGGAAAGTAATGGTCATATTCAGCAGGTCAACAAGACTTGCCTTATCCATCTCTTTATCGCGTAGTTGTATCTTATATTCGTCTTTCCCTTCCTTTACTTTAGACACTTCCCTTCCAAATACTGCTGTTCTTATTTCATTACCAATTTGCGCGGTGGAAAGTCCTTCTGCATTGGCTTTTTCACGATCTATAGTAAGCGATATTTCAGGATTGGTGAGATCAACATCCATCTTTAATTCTTCCACGCCCGGTACCTGAATGGAATCAAGGTAATTTTTTAAAGCCACTGATGTTTTAATAAGATCATCAAAATCATCACTTGCAATTTCTACGTTTACAGGAGGGTCTGTAGGCGGCCCGTTCTGTTCTTTGTCAACGCTGATCTGGGCGCCCGGAATACCTTTCAATTCGGAGCGGATAGAATCAAGGTACGGCGATGTGGCCACGCCGTTTCTTTCGCCAAACTCAACAAAGGAAACCTGTATCCTGCCCCGTTCCGGGTGTGTGCTCTGGTCGCCGCTTGCAGGATCGTTGGCGCCAATAGCCACGTTGCTGATAACACTTTCAACCACCGGATTCTTTTTGCCGTTTTCCATTCCTAACACATGATACACTTTCTTTTCAAGCACTTTGGTAACAGAATCGGTATAATCTACATCGGTGCCTACCGGCAATTTCAGATAAACATATATTTGATTGGGGTCGCCGCTCGGGAAGAATTCTACCTGCACCCTGCCACTGCTTACCGAGGCGGAAAACATGAAAAATGAAATGAAGAGCAAGCCAAATGTTCCCAGCAATAGGGCTACAGGTTTTCTGCCGTTTAATGCCCAGCGCAGCAGGTTTTCATAATGGTTCATTATCCAGGGTAAAGCCCTGTTTTGGAAAGCATGAATCCAGCCATCAAAAAGATATTTGTTCAACACAATCAGGATCATAATGAACAATAAAAGATTGCCGGCAAAGGTGGCACCGGATACATCCAGTAAAATGCCCAGCGCTACAAAAATCCAGAACGAAGGTTTTCTGAAAATAGCAGATTTGGGCGCTTTATTTTCATGGTCTTCATGATTCATGAAATCCACTGCAAAAACGGGGTTCATTAAAAACGCTACAATCAAAGAAGCGGTTAAAGTGAAAATAAGCATGGCGGGTAAGTACACCATGAATTTACCGATTATGCCGGGCCAGAATAATAACGGGAAGAAGGGCGCCAGTGTTGTGAGCGTTCCCGCCAATACAGGGATAAACACTTCGCCTGCCGCCATTTTTGCCGAAATGGTGGAGGATAATTTGCCCTTGCTTTGGGTAAATATCCTGTGCGTATTTTCGATAACCACAATGGCATCATCCACAATAATTCCTAATCCAAATAACAGGGCAAACAATACGATGAAATTGAGCGTTACATGCCCGCCGATAATAATATCTGCAAACGGCAAAAACACAAAGGCTACGAACATACTGAGCGGCACGCTTAATGCCACAAAGAAGGCATTTACCACGCCCATAAAAAACATGAGTATGATAAGCACCAGCACAAAACCTATCACAATTGAATTGACAAGGTCGTTAAACGAAGTTTCTGTTTTTTTGCTCAGGTCGCCGGTAACCACAACGTTTAAATCTTTCGGAAAATCTGTTTGTTTCATTCCGGCCACAGCGGCTTTTACCGCTTCGGACGTTTCAATAAGGTTTTCACCCGCACGTTTAATGATATTAAGTGTAATTACATTTTTGCCATCGAGCCGGGCATAACTTTCACTTGTTTTTAAAGTATCTTTTATAGTAGCGATATCTTTCAGGTAAACAGGATTTCCATACGTGTTGGTTACCACTACCTTTTCAATATCAAAAGATGTTTTAAACTGCCCGCGTATCTGCAGGGTGCGCTTCATATTGCCCACCTGCAATAAACCGCCTGTTATGTCGTGGTTTTCGTAAGAAACGGCATTGGCTATCTGGTCGAAGGAAACGCCGGCAGCCTGCATGCGGTTACGGTCAACATTAATCTGGAATTCCCTTTCCGGTGCGCCCACAATATCTACCCTGTTTAATGCCGGCAGGTTTTCCAGTTCATCCTGCAAATCCTCAGCATATTTTTTTAAACGCTGCAGGTCGTAATTACCGCTAACGTTTACATACATAATGGGCTGATCTGATATGTTTACTTCAAGTGCAGTTGGCTGCTGCGTGAGATCGGTGGGTAAATCCTGCTTGGCCTTATCCATTGCATCTTTTACTTTCTGCAATGCCACATCGGTTTTTACTTCCGTATCAAATTCAACAACAATAGCCGAATAATCCTGCTGCGAGGTACTGGTGATTTTATTAATCTTGGCGCCTGTAATGCTCTTTATCTGTTTTTCTATCGGTCGTGTAACCAGGTTTTCAATGTCTTTAGGCGAGTTACCTACATAAATAGTTTGAACATAAATAGTAGGTATAACAATATCGGGAAACTGCTCTTTTGGTGTAGTTACAAATTTTGTAACGCCCCAGAGTGTAACAATTAATATAAGCAGGTACACCGCCGTTTTATTGGTAACGGCCCATGAGGTTACAAAAAATTCTTTAAACTTTTCGCTGGTATTAATTAAGCTCATACATTCAGTTTAATGTTTTCGGGTGAATGCTATTTCACCACATTTAATCTGCGCTTTAGCTGGCTGAAGTTGTAATTAACTGGCCGTCGTATAGATTCTGAAAGCCTTCTGTAATCAGCATATCGCCAACAGCCAGACCCGATTTTATTTCAAGCTGGTCTTCATATAATTGCCCGGCTTCCACATGCTTTTTGCGGGCATAGGTTTTACCATTTTCAGTTACGGCTACCAGCACATATTTGCCCTGTTCGTCTGTTTGCAGAGTATTTACAGGTATAGTAAATGTATTATTGGCAGTATAGTCCATTATTCTTACAAGGGCCAGTTGGTTAGGTTTAAAGCTGGCATTAGAAGGGAGCTTTG